>JAIBCM010000007.1 GCA_019694135.1 Verrucomicrobiia bacterium
CTGTGGACCGACAAAGGCAAAGACAAAGACGGCCAAGTCGGCAAAGTCGTCGCCCCTCAGTAACAAACTTAAGTTTCACTGAAGCTTTTCACTCAAAAGCCCTCGCTAAAAACGAGGGCTTTTTTATTCTACAAAACTATTTTAAAAACTATCTGACTTGAATTTTAAAATTTTTCCCTTCCCACCTATCACTTCTTAACCAATAAAAAGTAAATTCTATCTCACCACCCACTTCTAGTTTTTCCGTAGGTAAATCCACAAAATGAATATTAAAACCCGAATCTCGTGTCGAAGTTTCGTCCACCGTATTCCATGCATCAACAGTCCAACAAACTTTCGCTTGCGCCTTTAACTCAATTTTCAAAATTTTGCCTGCCGGCAAAAAAGCACAGGCATGATCAAATCGCCATTGAAAAAAAGGGCTAATCACCTTATCAATCTGGTAACGCTTAACAGGCTGAGGCGGCATATCGAAAACTTTCCTCTCCCGAATCGAGCGCAATAGTTTGATATACTCAGCATGCGCCCAAACCAAAGGCATAGCAGATCCGGAAGGATGGCCATTGAATAATTCTCTTTCAGGAATATCCGGCCCATCCCAAATCTGTTCTGGGAAAAAACCTCCGGGACTGGTTTGAGCTGACATGACCTTCAATAAGTGCTCAACTTCTTTAAAATTCTTTGCAGCAATTTCATAATGAGCGCGCTCCCCTGTTAATAAAGGCCAGCCTCGACCCTTACCGCTACCATCATAAGGACTACCATCATCATGCTCACCATAACCATCGTAACGATAACGATGCCATACCGGACCTGTAGCAGTTTCGGTTTTTAAGAAATGATCAACCACTTTGATCGTATTCACAATCCGCGGATCATTCGCAGCCCGCAAACCAAAATGCACCAGACCCAAAAAATCTGGACTGACCACATCAACTGTCCGAAATTCTTTTTCTCCGTCAGTTAAGTTTTTAATCGGAATGACATCATCATGAATAGAATTTAATTCCACTACTTTAGGTGAACTGATCCATACATAATACCCATCCACTTCCATTTCTTGAGCTATTGAAGTATTGGCAGCATAAGTCCATTGCTCAATATTCGTATTCCAAATATCAGCAATTTGTCGAAGATACTCAGCAGCATGATCCTCACCAACTTCTTCAGCAAAATCAGCAGCCGCCAACAACGCTGCCACTTCTGTAGCCAGAGTAAAAGGTGAAAAGCCCGTGTTCCTTTCCCATCGATCCTGCATCGTAGCCGGACCGCTAAAAATAATAAATTGAGCCGCCTGTCGAATCATCGGCCATATCTCGAGATCACCTAATCCGCGATAACGACGCAAAAGATCGGCCAATAAAATTACAAAAGCCGTTTCATCCATTTGAATCCCATGCCAAAAAGACTTCCCATTTAACCACATATTTTGTGGCCAATGACCATCCGCTTCTTGAGTGCACATCAAATAAAATAAAGTGTCGCGAGCATCTTCAACATTACCCGCTGCCAAAAAAGCCGTTGCCGCTTCCACTTGATCACGAGCCCAAACCAAATGATAACCTCCAATATTTTTATCCTGACGAGCATCACCCCACGGTATGGATAAACTCGCAATAATGCCGCCCTCAAATTTCTTCCCTTTATGCGTCTCCAAAACCGCCGTACTGACTCGATACAAATTAAAGGCATCCTTTTTGTGAGAACCCAAATTGCGACACCGACACTGATTTTGAAATTGCTTCCATTGAGAAATATAGGCTTGCATCATTTCATCGAAATCAAAAAGAAGAGAAGCCCGCGCTTCTTGACCCGCTTCATAATGATCTGACCCTAATCCCAAAACAATCACGCATTCTCCTTCGGATCTTTTCCAGTCAACTTCAGCCACCAACGCAATATTTCCATCTTTAACTTCAGGATAATACTGAGTTAGCTTTTTATGTTTTTGTAAATCCTGCCAACCATCACTAGCACCCACGTAACCACAACTTCTCCCCAGCCAGGGCACCGAACAAGCCAAAGCAAGTGCTGTATCATTATATTGAGCAAATAACATAGGTACACCTTTATAATCCCCCAACCATCCATTATTTCCACTGCCTTGATTATCTAGATGAGGCGCTAAAAGAGCATACAAATGGTAATCAGCGACGTTTCCCTGCAAGGGTTCAAATTTGATTTTTTGCACTAGAACATCTCGCTGCGGATCAGTAATGATAATTTTAGTGATGCGGTAGCGATTTTGACAACAGGTATTAACCAAGCGATAACCCGCGACACCCTCACCCAGAGGTTCAATGCAATGTGCAGTGTGACGTTTTTCTTCAGAAAAAAACTCTTTTCCATCCGTTACAATAAAACCAAAATCACGCGTATTAGCCTGATCTAGTGAGGGAAAATAAATTTCATTTAAAATACCATGAGAAATCGTAAACCAAACCCGACTGGGATTCGCGATAGCAGTGCCTACCCCCGCTTTAGCGCTCGAAGTCCAGGTGGGAGCCAAACCCGGATAGCCCGGGGGTGTGGAAGTAAGATCCATGTTCATATTATTTTCGCGTTAAATAATCAGTAAGAGAAAGAACGACTAAAAGAGTTAGCCAAAAAAACCCAATCCCCACAAATATCCAAATCAACTTTCCGTAATAACGGACATGCATGAAATAAAGAAGAATCAATAAAGCTTTTAATGATGCGATCAAAAGAGCAATGATCGGATTCAAAATCCCAAAATGAATATAAGACACACCCACCGTTAACCCCAACAAACCTAAGAGCGCAAAAAAAGTGCGACCATAAATTTTTTGAGAAACAATGTTTTCTTTCATAAAATCATCTCACTAAATACAAAAGGGGAAACAAAAAAACCCAAACAATATCCACAAAATGCCAATAAAGTCCCGCAATCTCGACAGGCATATGTTTTTCCAGTGGCAAATAATTTCTCCAAAAAAGAAAAAACATAATCCACAACACCCCAATGCCAATTAAGACATGCAAGGCATGTAAACCTGTCATAGAAAAATATAACCAGAAAAAAAGTTCTGCAATCTTTGGAGAAGCGCCATGATACTTAAAACTCACCCCTGGAACATGATATTCACGAAATTTTTCATAATATTCATACCCTTTAATGCCTAAAAAAATGCATCCCAAAAAACTGGTCAAAAGTAAAAAAAACATCAACGTTTTGCGTCGCTTTACCTTCACAGCATGCAATGCCAACGCCATCGTAAAACTGCTGCATAATAATATGCCCGTATTCAGCGCGCCAAAAAAAACTCCTAAAGAATGGCTCGCATCAATAAAAATCTTGCTATAAAGCAATCGATAAATGGCATAAGTGGCAAACAACCCACCAAAAAACATAATTTCTGTCGCCAAAAAAACCCACATCCCCAACACAGAAGTTTCTCGTTGCTGCTCTAAATCTTCAAACTGATGTGCCAACAAAATTTTATCTGACATGCATTACCTTTCTAAGCGTTTTTTCACTCGTCAATAGAGGATAAGCATGCGTTTGTTCTGTTACGATCGGCGTTTGCTCAAAATTATATTGCGAAGGTGGCGAAGCCGTTTGCCATTCCAACCCTCGAGCATCCCAAGGATTCATGGACGCCTTTTTCCCAAACCATAGTGACCATAAAAAATAAAAAATGGGCAAAACATATCCCACTCCCAAAATAGAAGCGCCTGCTGTGGAAAGAACATTATAAATTTGAAATTCCGCCGCATAAGCGTGATAACGACGCGGCATACCCAAGTAACCTGCGATAAATTGCGGAAAAAAAGTAAGATTAAATCCAATAAAAGTAATTAAAGCACTTAACTGACCCATTTTTTCGGGATAAAGTCGACCCGTTATCTTAGGCCACCAATAATGTAATCCCCCCATAAAAGCCAACACCATCCCGCCTACCATAATATAATGGAAATGCGCGATCACAAAATAAGTATCGGTCACATGCACATCCACCCCAAGCGTCGCTAAAAAAATCCCCGTCATGCCGCCTAACGTAAAAAGACCGATAAAACCTAACGCATAAATCATCGGCGTTTTCAACGAAATAGAGCCTCGATAAAGTGTAGCAGTCCAATTAAACACCTTTACCGCAGAAGGAATGGCTACCAAAAAACTTAAAAGCGAAAAAATCATTCCAGCATAAACGGATTGGCCGCTCACAAACATATGATGTCCCCAAACCAGAAAGCCCAACACCGCAATCGCTAAACTCGAAAATGCCACAAAAGTATAACCAAAAATCTGTTTGCGCGAAAAACAAGCGATTAACTCACTCACCACCCCCATGCCCGGTAAAATCATAATGTAAACTGCGGGATGGGAATAAAACCAAAAGAGATGCTGAAACAAAATGGGATCGCCACCTAAAGCCGGGTTAAAAATTCCCACTTGCCATAAACGCTCCAAAGCAATGAGAAAAAGCGTAATAGCCAAAACGGGAGTAGCCAAAACAAGAATCAGACTCGTGGCATACATCGACCAAATAAACAAAGGTAAACGCATCCAAGTTAATCCTGGCGCGCGCATTTTATGAATCGTTACAATAAAATTAAGCCCCGTTAAAATAGAAGAAAATCCCGCAACAAAGACTCCAACCACCATCATCACCACATAAGAATTAGAGTAAGCGCTACTGTAAGGCGTATAAAAAGTCCATCCTGTATCAACCCCACCAATTATAATGGAATATAAAGTCACCCCACCCCCAAAAATAAACAAATACCAACTCAATAAATTGATTCGCGGAAAAGCCACATCACGCGCTCCGAGCATCAATGGAATCACAAAATTTCCTAACGTAGCTGGAATAGAGGGAATAAGAAAAAACCAAACCATCAGCACTCCATGAATGGTAAATAACTTGTTGTAAGTATCCGCCAAAACCAAATCCCCCTCGGGAGTTAATAATTCCAACCTCATCAAAGCCGCAGCCATTGCCGCAATGAAAAAAAAGAAAATGATGGAAAATAAATATAACAGGCCAATCCGTTTATGATCTCGAGTAAAAAGCCAAGATTTCACAGAATAATTAACATTCAAATAATTTTTGGTAGCTTCAATCGAGAAATTAAACTCCTGCGCAGCATTCATGGTTTTCCCTTCCCACTTTTTGCTTTTTTCGGAGACAAATTTTTAATATAGGCAACCAATTGAAATATTTCTTCTTCCGATAAACGCCCTTCAAAACTCGGCATAATATTAGGGTATCCCGCTGCAATTTGCAGTTGTGGTAAAAGAATAGAATCTCGAATATATTTTTCGTCTGCCATTACCATGCGTCCCTCTTCTAAGGGAACAGGGCGACCAAATATCCCTTCTAACAAAGGCGCATGAAACTGTGACTGCATACTGTGACACCCGCTACAACCCAATTCTTGAAATAACTTTTGGCCAGATTGAACTAATGGTTCCGTGGGTTCACCTTCCCTTAACCAATCTTCATAATCTTTAGGCTCCATCACATGAACACGCCCAATCATATGAGAATGCATCGTCCCACAATATTCTGCACAAAAAAGATGATAACTACCAACCTTCGTCGCTTGAAACCATTCCGTGGTATAACGCCCAGGTAACACATCTTGTTTAATACGAAAAACTGGCAGAAAAAAACTGTGAATCACATCTTGCGAAGTCATGACTAATTTCACGACACTTCCCACAGGCACATGTAATTCATTAATCTCTCGATTACCTTCTGGGTGTTGAATTTTCCACATCCACTGCTTCCCGACAACATTTACTTCGATAGCCTCTTTAGGCGGCTCTTGCAAATTAACATATAAATGACTGCCCCAAGCAAAAACTGCCATGACTAATATTAAAGGAATAATAATCCAAACTAACTCGACCTTAAGCGTAGAAAATTTAAGAGGACTTCGATCAACTTTTTTACTTTCACGATATTTAAATAAGAAAAAAATCATTGGCCCAAAAACAATCAGATGCACCACAATCGTCAATGCCACCAAAAAAAGAAATAACCTATCAACCTGAGTGGCCATTGCGGAGCCTGATGCTGGAAAAAACGGAAAACTCATAACCTCTCACGGTGAGATTTCCTAATCAAAACAGCCAAACTCAAAATAGTTAAAATACCCAACAAACGTATCGAACCTAAAATAACATTTCCGTAGCGACCTGTTTCCGGATTGTAATCAAAACATAACAAAAGCAATTTTTTAACCGCAGTTCCGGTCTTCTGTTTTGCCGATCGCTCAATAGCCATTGCCAATCCTGGCGAAGGATAATTAATCCCCAAAAAATATTGCGAAACTTTTCCTTGAGAAGTCACAACAACAATTCCGCTCGGATGAGCATATTGCTTACTCCTCACATCGTATCGATAAGAAAATCCAATCTCTCGAGAAATGATATTAATCGAAGCCAAATCGCCCCTTAAAAAATGCCACCCTTTTTCAGAATTGATTTGTCCATAACGTTTCAAATATTTTTCCTTCATCGTCAATAAACGATCCTGAGTTTCCTTAGGGTCAATACTCAAATAAACCACATCAAAGGAGGCACCTGCTTTTAATGATAACCCTTGAAGACATTGCACCAAACCATCCAAAACCAACGAACACAACATGGGGCACGAGCTGTAACCCAATACAAAAATAACAGGCCTTCCCTGAAAATAATTTTTGAGCAAAACCTTTTCTCCATTTTCATCTTGAAAAGTCAAATTCAGAGATAGCGACTCGCCTAAATTTTGTTTAAAATCCAATGCTTGAAACTCATCCGGCGTAAGGGCTTGAACCACCCCTGCAGTTAAAATTAAAAACAAAGCAGCTATTTTCATATTTATTGCTCCATTTTTTGTTTTTTATTATGAATCATCTCATGAAACGTGCTCACCTTTTCTCCCGAAGGCCAAATGGGCAGTCCCTGATCCACTATCCATTTCATCGATTGTTCGATAGGAATTTGAACAATCCCTTTTTCACGATCCACCCAACCGTAGCCATTCAACTCAATTCTCTCTTTTTCCAAAAATTTCTGCATATCTTGCTTGGGAAAAACTTGCAGACGCGGAATAACGAGGCGTTGCACTTTATTTGCTTTAGAAAAAAATTCCTCTTTTTTTTCTCTTTTTTGCAGCGCCTTCAAAAGAAAAGTGGTCGCTCCATAAACCAATGCGATACCCATTACCAGCAACAGCACAAAAATAATAACAAATCGAATATTGAAATCTTTGATTTCATATCCGCGTTTTTTCGACTCATTGGAAAGATGCGAATTCATAATGTTGAAAAATTCCAGGAAAACCTAGGATCATTTTGAGGAAGCCAGACGTTTTTTCGTAAACGCAAAAAAATAAAATTAAGCCAAACCACACCCAATCCCAGCCAAACAACTATATCAAACCAATGCCACGCAATCTGCTGAGGATAAAACGAGGGGAGAACATACCAATAAACTGCCACCGCATGCACAGGAATAAAACCTAAAGCGATAACTAACAAAGAAACGGGATAACATTTTGCCTTGCGAAATAATAAAATAAAAAAAGGAATCGCGAAATGAAAGACCGCTAAAAAACCTGCTATCCACTGCCAACCATGTTGACTACGATGACGATACCAAGCAATTTCATGAGGCAAATTGCCCGAATAAATAATAAGAAGTTGTGAAAAAGTGAGATAAGTCCACAAAAGCACCAAAGCCAACAATAAATTGCCCAAATCATGATAATGTTTAGCAGACAAAACTTGTAAAAACGGGAAAGAACGACGAAATAAAAGGATAAAAACAATACTCCAAGTCAAAGCACTTAACATTTGCCCCACAATCACAAGAGCTGGGAAAATACTGGAATACCAATGCATCTCCAAAGACATCACCCAATCCACAAAAGCAAAGGTAACGGTGATTGCATAAAGGACAATTCCAGGGCCACTCAACACACGCAAACGTCGTGTAGGCGTGGGGTCCTTCCTTTCATCTTGGTCCAATGACCACTTATTTAACAACCAACCCATTACCACCCAAACGCTGAAAAACAGCAACGCCCTCAAATCAAATCCAATCGGATTCAAGTATAAACTTTGTTGACGCAAAATAGGATCTTGCCTCACCACCGACTGATTTCTCCAAACATACAAATGATCCGCTCCCAAAAGTATGGGTAAAAACAAAATCGCAAAAATGGGAAGCAAAGTAAGACCTGCTTCCAAAAATCGACGAATCACAAACCCCCATTTCCCTCCCACCAAATGGTGTAACATCAAAACTCCAAAACATCCCAACGACACACCGCTCCAAAACAAAAAACCGAAAAGATAAGCAATCAAAAACCGTCTAAGATTAAAAACCGCTCCCACAATAAAAAGCGCAATAAAAATAACTAAAAGAAACCATAAAATTTTTTGAAAACGCTCAAAAGAAAAAGAGGTTGCTTTCATTTTTGAGCCTCCAATTCAGTTCGTTTTGCTAGCGGCACTTGCTGCAGTGTGGCCGAATGACTTAATTGCAAAGCGCGAATGTAAGCTGCAACAGCCCAACGCTCCTGCGGAGTAACGCGCGAGGCATAAGAATACATCACTCCATAACCTTTCGTCATCACATCAAAAAAATAACCAATGGGAGCTTCTTTTAAACGCGCGTCATGCAAAGAAGATGGCGCCGGAAAACCGCGTTGCACAATCATGCCATTACCCTTGCCATTGAGTCCATGACACACAGAACAATAAATATTAAAGTTTTTTTGCCCAAGATGTAAAAGCTCCTCATTCAAAGGCATCGGCAATGTTTTCACATAAACGTCATTCGTTTTCCCCGTGTTAAAAGCATCATCATCTCGCCAGGGATCACGAGCTACAGTGTGAGGCACTAAAGATCGAGAAACCATTTTATCGTCAAAAAAATCGCTTTTTTCTAAAGGACGATACTTCGCATCATTATACATTTCCTGGCGACATCCCAAGTTCAACAATAAAATTCCCGCTCCGATCGCCGAAGCAATCAATGGTTTTTTTTCAAATGAAAAAAAGTTTTTCATAGCAAATTATTGGGGCACTTCGGTCACACAAATAGGATTCAGCCTCATTAAAAAATCTCGGGTTTGCTCCGTATCGAATTGAGAATCGGCGCTTTGAATGCAAAGGAAAAATCGATCAGTAGAAACTCTCGCAAACTCTGGAACATAAAAAAGAGGGTGAAACGGTTGAGGCAAACGATTAAGCGACAACATCGCAATCACTGCGCAAAAAGCAGCACTCAACACCATCAACTCAAAACTAATGGGAATAAACATCGGCCAACTATTGAGAGGTCGATTTCCAATATTAAAGGTATAGTCGACAGCCATAGAATAATATTGTAAAAAATAACCTCCAACTGCTCCCAACAATCCTCCTAACAACACCCAAATCGCTACTCCCGTTTTTTTATAACCCAGCGCCTCGGCCAATCCTTCAATGGGAAAAGGTGAATAAGCATCCATACGACGGTAACCTTGCGCAAAAGCTCGCTGCGTCGCCTCCAATAAATCGTGAGGATCACCAAATTCGGCAAGCATTCCAAATAAATCATGCGATTGATTCATGATTTTTCCTCCTTAGCGGCTAGCAATTCCCGCATTTCAAACATGGAAATGATGGGGAAAAAACGAATAAACAAAAAAATTAAAGCGATAAATAAACCGATCGAGCCAAACAAAAGCGCCCAATCATTAACACTTGGAAAATACATTCCCCAAGAAGAAGGCAAAAAATCGCGGTGAAGACTCACAATCACAATTACAAACCGCTCCAACCACATTCCAAAATTCACCGACAATGCCACCAAAAATAAGGAAAGCAAATGCGTGCGAACTCGTCGCACCCAAAGAAATTGTGGAATTGCAATGTTAAATAAAATCAACATCCAATAAAAAATTCCGTAAGGTCCCAAAGAACGGTTCACAATCAAATATTGCTCAAAAATTTCTCCGCTATACCAAGCAAAGAAAGTCTCCATAAGATAGCCGTAAGCCACAATTAGACCTGTAGCCAACATCACATTACCCATATTGTTTAGGTGACGCAGCGTGATGAAATTTTCGAGATGATAAATTTTACGAACCGGAATGATAATCGTAAGCACCATCGAAAAGCCGGAATAAATCGCGCCCGCCACAAAATAAGGCGGAAAAATCGTGGTGTGCCAACCTGGTAAAATAGAAACCGAAAAATCAAAACTTACCACGCTATGCACCGAAACCACCAAAGGCGTCGAAAGACCCGCTAAAAGCAAATAAGCCGTTTGATATCGCTTCCAATGAATAGCAGAACCTCGCCATCCCCAAGCTAAAACGCCATAGAGTTTTTGTTTCCAGGATTTCAATGCCCGATCGCGAAGCGTGGCAAAATCCGGAATTAATCCGGTATACCAAAATAAAAGAGAAACAGTAAAATAAGTGCCCACCGCAAAAACGTCCCAAACTAAAGGACTACGAAATTGAGGCCACAACCCCATCGTGTCGGGATAAGGCAACAACCAATAAAACAGCCAAGGACGCCCCAAATGCAACAAAGGAAACATGCCCGCACAAGCCACTGCAAACAATGTCATCGCTTCTGCCAACCGATTGATCGAATTTCTCCATTTTTGAAACATCAAAAGTAAAATAGCTGAAATCAACGTGCCCGCATGACCAATTCCAATCCACCACACAAAATTAACAATCGCAAAACCCCAGGCGACCGGAATGTTAACTCCCCACACTCCCACTCCCCAATAAAAAAGATAAGCCACACCCAGAAACAAAATCATTACCAAAGCAAAAGCCACTCCGAATCCTAAAAGCCAACCCTTACCATGCTGTTCTGGAAAAGTGAGTGATTCAATTTTTTGCGTGATTGATTCATAACTCTCCTGTCCACCAACTAAAAGAGTCGGGTAGCCTAGCGCAGAAACTTCACTATCAGTCTGAGAATTAATTCCCTGATTCATAACGTGGCTCCGTTTGAAGTAAAAGTGGATTAGGATTTTTTAATTGCGCGAGATAGGTCGTTCTAGGTCGGGTATTAAGCTCTTCTAACATCCCATAGTTCAACGAATGCTTTTTGAGTTTAGAAACAAGCGCCTCGGAATCATTGCCATTACCAAAAACAATAGCCTCCGCAGGACAAACCTGTGCACAAGCGGGAACAATTTCTCCATCTCGAATAGGGCGATATTCTTTTTTGGCTGCGATTCG
The DNA here is from genome assembly GCA_019694135.1 of Verrucomicrobiia bacterium. NCBI lineage: Bacteria > Pseudomonadati > Verrucomicrobiota > Verrucomicrobiia > Verrucomicrobiia bacterium. The sequence continues at coordinate 11,211 of JAIBCM010000007.1, forward strand.
CGCTTGATTAATCCGCTGCACACAATAAGTGCATTTTTCCATCACCCCTCGCCATCGCACCGTAACATCAGGATTTTGCATGAGCCTCAAACTTGGCTCGCGAATATCAGCGTAATGAAAAAAATTAAAACGACGCACTTTATAAGGACAATTATTCGAACAATAACGTGTACCGACACAACGATTATAAATTTGTTCATTGAGACCTTCTGCATTATGCAGCGTAGCTTCCACAGGGCACACCACTTCGCAAGGCGCATGCTCACAATGCATGCAAGGCACCGGTTGATGTTCTGCTTTGGGATTTTTTAACTCACCGCGATAATAAGAATCCACTCGAATCCAATGCATCTCTCGACCGGCGATAACTTGCCCTTTGCCAACCACGGGAATATTATTCTCCGCCTGGCATGCAATCACACACGCATTGCAACCAATGCAAGTGGTTAAATTAATTACCATGCCCCAAGCATACTCTTCCGATCGAGAAGTTTTAAAGTGATAGAGCGTCGTATCGGGCGAAGGAGTCTCAGAGAGTTCTTGAGCAAAATTCGGATTGCCCATGAAATAAGCCAGCGTGCCCGCGCGCAAAAGATTTCGCCCTTCCATCCGATGATGCGATTGAGTCACAGCCAGAGGATATTGCTTTTGAGTTTTATTTAGGATTAAACCTGTTTCCGTCCAAAGCGCATGCGAAGTTCGTAAAGTATAAGCATTCCACCCCACTTGATTTCCCACGCGTCCCGCTCGCGATCTTCCTGATCCAAGATAAAAAGTCGCCGCATAATCAGCCTGTCCCGGCATAATAAAAATAGCGGCCCTCAAGTTGCGATCGTTCAACTTCAACTCAACTACATCTTCATTTTGCAAATTAAGTTTCTTCGCCAAATGCGAGCTAATAAGCAACGGATTATCCCAAGTCACTTTAGTAAAGGGTTTAGGAATTTCTTGCAGCCAGGCATTATTGGCAAATCGACCATCCCAAAGCATGGGATCGGGACGAAAATTAATTTCTATATTTTTCTCAGAAAGTGGAAGGGAAGAAGATATCGGAGCTGTCGGCTCAAATTGGATCGGAAAATTTTTAGAGACTAAACGCGTTCCTTCAATTATTCCATCATGCAAAGCGCGTCGCCACCCTTTTTCAAAATTTGGCCAGATATTTTTTTTCTTCCAAAAACTTCGAACTAATTCGTAAGAATCCGTGATTTCCGATTGACTCACATAAGCCACCAAACTGTGCGCAGATTTTCCTTGATAAAGCGGCAAAATCAAAGGTTGGATAAGTGAAACCGTGCCATCATAAGCGCGCGCATCACCCCAGCTTTCTAAAAAATGCGTGGCTGGAATATGCCACTGACATCGCGCGGAAGTTTCATTGTAATAGGCGCTTAAATGAATCGTGTTTTCGACTGTTAGCAAGGCACTTGCAAAATCATAATCCGCAGGCGCGTTAAAGGCAGGATTTCCTTCTAAAATAATTAATGTGTCGACTTTCCTTGAATGAATCTCGGCAACGACTTCACCCAGCGATTCGATGTCTTCACTTTTATGAATCGGCGACGCATAAAAAATCGTGCGATTTAAATTTCCTAAATATTCATTAATCCAATGCACATAGGCGTGCGTTTGTGGCGATTGAAAACAACTTGCGACAACAATTGATTCTCCTCGATGATCTAAAAGTTCTTTTGCCAAAGTTTTTAACCACACTTCAATCGTGGGATCCGCCAAAAATTCGTTTCCAAAAAGCGGCCTTCCTCGCAATGCCAAAATCAAGGCATAAGTAAAATGCTCCATCCGGGTTGAAGGCAAAGGCAAACGATGATCCGCCATAGCACCGGTTAATGTGAAAGAACTCTCCACGGCATAGAGCCGACTCATTTCCACTTTTTTTTGAGATGCAACATTTCGCTGACGAGAAAATAAACGTGTATTCCGCAATCTAGCAGGATGATAAAAAAGAAAATCAGCGTCCAAAGAAACAATCACTTTAGCTCGATCCCATTCATAATGAGTTTCTGCAGGTTGCCCTAATGCAAGCTTCGCTCCTTCATAAACTGCATCACGATTTACCGGATCGTATTGACACCATCGAGCTCGAGGATATTGGGTCAATAAATTTTCTAATTGATCGACCAAAGTAGGCGAAGAAATTGTCTCGGTTAAAATTCTTAGCCCCGCGCCTTGAGTGGTTTTTTGTTTTTCTAAAATAGGAACTAATTCAGAAAGAAACCTGTCCCAATTACTGATTCGCCCCGTTCGCATCACATTTTGAGAGCGATCTGGGTCATAAAATTCTAAAATAGCCGCTTGCTCGAAAACACTCGTGCTACCCAAGCTAAAAGGATGTTGCGGATTGCCCTCAATTTTTGTGGGACGCCCTTCATGGCTTTCTGCCAAAATGCCTGTGGCAAAACCATTCAACACCATTGCGGTTGCAAAATAAAGAGGTTGTCCCGGAATTAAATTTTCCGGTTGTTTCACGTAAGGCAAAATTTGTTCTATGGGTTGTCGCGTGCACCCGTTCAATCCCGCCAATGCGATTGAAGCACTCATGATCGTCAAAAAATGACGACGTTCCATAAGACTCATCGGTTCCGAAAAATGAACCCGCTCTTTTTTTAACGATGACATAGGATGCAATCCGTTAATTGATTCACGTTGATATGGTAAGACTTCACCAAATTTTTAGCTTCAGCGGTCGATAAGGATTGGGAATTCCAATCAAAATTAAAAATTTCTTCTCGTGGACGAATTTGTTTTTGAGGCGATCGATGACAATCCAAACACCATTTCATATAAAGATTATTTTGTTGAGAAATCAGCGGCATCCGATCCACACGGCCGTGACAATTGACGCAACTAACGCCTTTCTGCACATGAATGCTGTGATTAAAATAAACAAAGTCGGGAAGATCATGGACACGGTTCCATGCAATAGGTTTTCCTGTTTGAAAACTCGCGCGCACCGGTTCTAAAATCGGAGCATCACTCCAAACTTGTGAGTGACACGTCATACAAGTCTCTGTGGATGGCATTCCAGCGAAAGCCACTTTTTCTACGGTTGTATGACAATAACGACAGTCAATTCCTAGCCCGCTAACATGATGCTCATGACTAAAAGGGACCGGTTGTTCGAGCACGACATTAACGCGCGTCCAATAAGGCGAACGATAATTAACATACCAAATCCATATTAAAAAAGAAAGAAACGCAACTCCTCCAATCAGGCTCACTTTCGCGATCACGTTCGTGTAAGGCAAAAAAATTTGCGCCATAATTCCTTTTGTTAATTTTGAAAAACCGTTTGGAACAACGAAAAACGAAAGACTACCTTTTACTTACTTAAATTTGAACAATGTCAAGCGAACCTCATAAAATGAGTTCATTTGCACAAAATGCGGTTTGAATTAAAATACAATCAGACTTTGCGGCGTTCTCACAAAAAATTATACAAAGGAATTCTTATGACCATGACAGCAGCAGATGTCTTAATCGAAACGCTTATTGAATGGGATGTGGATGTTATCTTTGGACTGCCAGGTGATGGAATTAATGGCATTATGGAATCGCTACGAAAGCAACAAGATCGCATTCGCTTTATTCAAGTGCGACATGAAGAAGCAGCCGCCTTTATGGCGTGCGGTTACGCAAAATACACGGGAAAACTTGGCGTTTGTTTAGCAACATCAGGCCCAGGGGGCATTCATCTGCTCAATGGTTTATATGATGCCAAACTTGATGGACAACCTGTACTCGCTATTACTGGACATCATTACCATGATTTGATCGATACCCATGCGCAACAAGATGTGGATCTCGATCGAGTCTATATGGATGTTTCGGTTTATAACACACGCATCATGGGACCAGAACATGTTGAAAATGTTGCTCATCTTGCTTGTCGCACCGCATTAGGCCGCCGCGGTGTGGCTCATCTTAATTTTCCTGTGGATATTCAATCATCGCCATTAAAAAAATCAGAACGTTCAAAACGAAATATCCCTAAACATAACACAAACGTATTCGCTAGCCGCATGGGATTGCCTACTGAAGAGGATTTACAATCGGCAGCGGAAATCTTGAATGATTCCAAAAAAATTGCCATTTTAGCAGGTCGCGGCGCTTTAAAAGCAACGCAAGAACTTATCACCTTAGCGGAAAAATTAGGCGCACCCATTATCAAAGCGCTCCTCGGCAAAGCCTGTGTTCCCGATGACAGCCCTTACACAACCGGCGGCATTGGATTATTGGGAACCAAACCGTCGCAAGAAGCAATAGAAGAATGCGATTGTCTTTTAATGGTGGGCACTTCCTTTCCTTATTTGGAATTCTTACCCAAACCCGGAAGCGCTAGAGGAATCCAAATCGATATTAATCCGACCCGAATCGGTTTGCGCTATCCTGTCGAAGTAGGATTAGTGGGCGATGCGCGAATGACACTAAAGCAGCTCTTGCCAAAACTCGGCAATAGTCGAAGTAAAAAATTTTTAGAAAAAGCTCAGGACGGCATGCAAAAATGGTGGGAAATGATGGAAGAACAAGGCACACGCATGGATCGACCAATGAAACCACAAGTAGTCGCCTGGGAATTAAGTAAGCGGCTTAATAACAATGCCATTATTTCTTCGGACAGTGGGACAATTGCAACTTGGTTCGCACGTCAAATCAAAGTCAAACAAGGTCAAATGCACTCACTCTCTGGCACTTTGGCGACGATGGCCAACGGTTTGCCTTACACCATCGCAGCGCAAATTGCTTATCCCGATCGACAGTGTATTGCGTTCGTGGGCGATGGCGGTTTTTCCATGCTCATGGCAGAATTAACTACGGCAGTAAAATATCAGCTCCCCATTAGAGTAGTCATTATCAAAAACAACACTTTAGGCCAAATCAAATGGGAACAAATGGTGTTTTTAGGCAATCCGGAATATGGGTGCGAACTTCATCCCATTGATTTTGCAATGTATGCCCGAGCCTGTGGTGCAACTGGTTTTACTATCGAAGATCCGAAACAATGTGGAACGATTCTTGATCAAGCTTTAGCCACGCCTGGACCTGCAGTGATCGAAGCCGTAGTCGATCCTTTTGAACCTCCTATGCCCGCGAAGGCCGAACCGAAACAAGCTATTAAATTTGCGGAAGCATTAGCCCGCGGGGAACCTCACCGCATGAAAATAGCGACAACCATTTTGGAAGATAAAGTGCGTGAACTGGTTTAACAGCCATGACACTTTTACCCAATCTTGTTGTTGCAACTTCCATCGAAAAAGTTGAAGTGGCCGCTTACCAAATTCCCACGGATTTTCCGGAATCAGATGGAACTTTAAAATGGAACGCCACAACCCTAATTTTAGTTACTATCACAGCAGGCGGGGAAAGGGGTTTGGGCTATACCTATGGCAATGTTGCTACGGCTAAAGTCATTCAAGACCATCTCATTTCATTGGTGATAGATCAAGATGTGAATGAAATTCCTGCGATTTGGTGTTCCTTAATTAGGCAAGTCAGAAATGATGGAACGAAAGGCATCAGCGCTATGGCAATATCCGCCATCGACATTGCGCTGTGGGATTTAAAAGCTAAATTGTTGAATCTGCCACTTGTTCATCTTTTAGGACAAATTCGAAAAAATATTTCTATTTATGGCAGCGGTGGATTCACTTCCTATTCGCTGAAACAACTCGAACAACAGCTTTCTTGCTGGATTGCGCAAGGCATCTCTTGCGTTAAAATGAAAGTGGGACGCTATCCGGAAAAGGATAAAGAACGCGTGGCCACGGCGCGTCATGTGATCGGACCCAAACCGCGATTATTCGTCGATGCCAATAACGCTTATCAGCAAAAAGAGGCATTACATTTTTTGCGCATTTTTTCGAACTATGATATTTCTTGGATGGAACAACCCTTATCGCATGACAACTTTTCTGGAATGCGTTGGTTGCGCGATCAAGTACCTGAAATTGAAATTGCAGAAGGAGAATACGGCTATGAATTATCATATTTTCGGCAACTTCTCGAATCTCAAGCGGTTGATGTCGTGATGGCCGATGTGACTCGTTGCTTAGGCATTACAGGTTTTTTAAAAATTAACGCGCTTTGCGAAGCTTATCATTCTCCCCTTTCCTGCCATTGCGCTCCCTCTTTGCACGTGCACTTAGGATGTGCTTTACCCCAGATTCAACACATTGAATATTTTCACGATCACTCTCGCATTGAACATATGTTATTTGATGGAGTGCTCGATCCCGTAGGTGGCACGTTAACCCCCGATCTTTCTCAACCCGGATTGGGTTTAACATTTAAACATACTGACGCGATTCAATATGCAATTTCATCATGAAAACATACCCCACTATCGATGCCGACGCATTAGCGAAACAACTCAAAAAAAATATTGAGGGAGAAGTTAGATTCGATGCCGGAAGTCGGGCGCTTTATGCCACAGACAGCTCCAACTATCGGCAAACCCCAGTAGGCGTCGTCATTCCCAAAAATAAGGAAGACATCGTTAAAACCGTAGCGATTTGTTATGAGCATCACGTCCCAATTACTTCTCGGGGTGCGGGAACTAGTTTAGCAGGACAATGTTGCAACGTGAGTGTCATCATTGATTTTTCGAAATATTTCAATCGCATTCTTGAAATCAATCCTGAAAAAAAATATGCCCGAGTAGAACCCGGCATTGTTTTGGACATCTTAAATCAAGCTCTTCAAAAGCATGGTTTGATCTTTGGACCCGATCCTGCCACCCATCACTATTGCACTCTGGGCGGAATGATAGGCAATAACTCTTGCGGAATTCACTCGGTCATGGCCGCATTTGCGGGAACTGGAGCGCGCACTTCTGACAATATTTTAGAATTAGAAATTTTAACTTACGACGGTTTAAAATGTCGCGTAGGAAAAACAAGCGATGCTGAATTAGAAAGTTGGATTAAAGGTTCGGGACGCGAAAATAAAATTTATCAAGATCTTATTAAATTAAGAAATAAATACGAAAAACTAATTCGAGAAAAATTTCCAAAAATTCCTCGTCGCGTTTCAGGTTATAATCTTGACGAACTTTTGCCCGAAAAAGGATTTCATCTGGCACGAGCGCTTGTTGGCACAGAAGGCACATGTGTCACGGTTCTCGAGGCTAAAGTTCAATTGATCGACAATCCCCCCATCCGTTCGCTAGCGGTTCTTGGTTTTTCAGATGTTTTTACCGCAGCGGATCAAGTAAAAGAAGTGCTGGAGTTTCACCCCGTGGGGTTGGAAGGGGTTGATGAAAAACTCATTGAAGGCATGAAAAAAAAGGGGCTTCACCCGCAAGATATTTCTTTATTGCCCGAGGGAAAAGGATGGTTACTGGTAGAATTTGGAGGTGCAAGCAAAGAAGAGGCCGACCAAAAAGCGCAACAATTGATCAATCACTATCAAAAGAAAAAAAAGTCGGTTACTACAAAATGGTATGACGCCCCTTTTTATGAGGAACACGTTTGGGAAATTCGGGAATCGGGATTAGGCGCTTCGGCTCGTGTTCCCGATGAAGCAGACACGTGGGAAGGTTGGGAGGATTCAGCAGTTCCTCCCGAGAAGATGGGCGATTATTTGCGAGATTTTCAAAAACTCTTAGACCGATACAATTATCAAGGTGTTTTATACGGCCATTTCGGACAAGGCGTTTTGCATACGCGCATTAATTTCGGATTAAAATCTCATCAAGGAATTAAAAATTATCTTTCTTTTACTAACGAAGCCGCTGATTTGGTGGTGTATTACGGAGGCTCATTATCTGGGGAACATGGCGACGGACAATCGCGCGGCGAACTTTTAGGAAAAATGTATGGCAGGGAATTGGTCGAAGCTTTTCGCGAATTTAAAACCATTTGGGACCCTGAAGGAAAAATGAATCCTCATAAAGTTGTGGAACCTTTTTCTCGTGATGAAGATCTGCGTTACGGCCAAACTTATGATCCACCACAATGGTCAACTCATTTTCAATATCCTGAGGACAAAGGAAGTTTTTCTTATGCCATGGAACGATGCGTGGGCGTTGGCAAATGTCGAAAAACGGATCAAGGCATCATGTGTCCCAGTTATATGGTGACGCGAGAAGAAAAGCATTCCACGCGAGGTCGGGCGCGATTGCTTTTTGAAATGCTTCAGGGAAAAGTGATTGGGAAAAAGAAATGGCGCGATCCCGCAGTGAAAGAAGCTTTGGATTTATGTTTGGCATGCAAAGGATGCAAGTCTGAATGCCCTGTGCAAGTGGATATGGCCACTTATAAAGCCGAGTTTTTTTCGCATTATTATCAAGGGCGACTACGTCCCTTATCGGCTTATGCCATGGGTCTGATTTATTGGTGGGCACGATTAGCGTCAAAATTACCGACCCTTGTTAATTTCTTTACCCACACTCAACCTTTTGAATTTTTTTTCAAAAAATTAGGAGGATTGGCTCCTCAAAGAACACTTCCCAAATTTGCTAAAGAACCGTTTCGACAATGGTTTTATCGACGAAAATCGGTTAATCTTAATAAACCTAAATTGATTCTTTGGCCCGACACTTTTAACAATTATTTTTTTCCCGAAACCGCTAAAGCCGCAGTAGAAGTTTTGGAATATATGGGTTACCAAGTCACTTTGCCCAAACGCACCTTGTGTTGTGGCCGACCGTTATACGATTTTGGAATGCTAAATTTAGCCAAGATGCTTCTTCGGCAAATTTTAGAAAATTTAGCTCAAGAGATTGAGGAGGGAATACCCATTATCGGTTTAGAGCCAAGTTGTGTAGCGGTATTTAGGGATGAACTTCGCAATTTATTTCCTCAGGATGAAAATGCAAAACGCCTTTCAAAAAATGTTTTTCTTCTAAGCGAATTTTTAGAGCAAAAAGCCGCCTCCTTTTCTTTCCCATTATTGAGGCGCAAGGCAATTGTACAAGGCCACTGTCATCATCACGCCTTAACCAAGTTAACTGATGAAGAAAAAATATTAAAACGTCTGGGGCTTGACTTTACTCTTCTAGATTCGGGGTGTTGTGGCATGGCGGGCTCTTTTGGATTCGAAAAAAAACATTTCGAAATATCCCAAGCATGCGGAGAACGGGTGCTGCTGCCCACTGTGCGTCAAGCAGATCCCGATTTTCTCATTATTGCCAACGGATTTAGTTGTCGCGAGCAAATTCAGCAACTGGCTCATCGCCAAGCCTATCATTTGGCCGAAGTTATTCAAATGGCAATCCAGCAAACGCAACCGGGGCGATCTTTATGAAAAAACATTCACGAAGTTTAGGAGCACGCTTGGTTCAAGCTAAACGCTCTTTTTTTGCTAAAAATATTGCACTTCCGGTTGATGATTTTATTCAAAACGAAACCATAAGCGGCGCTATTTTATTATTAGCGGCACTCGTCGCGCTTTTCTGGGCCAATTTGCCCGTAAGCTCGTCTTACTTTGAAATGCAAAAAATTCCTATTGTCTTTCAAGTTGGCTCTTTTGTTATTTCGGAAAATTTTAAATATTGGATTAATGACGGATTCATGGCGCTTTTCTTTTTTGTAGTGGCTTTGGAAATCAAAAGAGAATTCGTTTTAGGTGAGCTCTCAAAACTGTCTCAAGCCATTTTGCCTATTGTAGGCGCGCTCGGAGGCATGATTTTACCCGCAGTTATTTATCTCGCTTTAAATTGGCAAACTGATGGCATGCGAGGCTGGGGAATTCCCATGCCAACCGATATTGCTTTTGCCATGGCTATAATAAGCTTATTAAGCAAACGCATCCCTCAAGCATTGAGAATTCTGCTTCTGGCCTATGCAATTGTCGATAGCGTTGGAGCGATTTTGGTGATTGCCTTTTTTTACACGAAAACCATTTCCTGGTTAGCGATAGGGGTCGCCTTATTTTTTTTATTAATCATTTTAGGTTTATTAAAAATGGGAGTGCGAAGTGGACTAACTTATGTTCTTTTAGGATTATTTTTTTGGGGCGCTATTTTAAAATCAGGAGTGCATGCCATTATTTCTGGCGTGATTTTAGGTTTTTTTACTCCAGCAAAACCTTTTTTTAGAATTTCAAAATCAAAGCAAGGCATCAAGAAACAGTTGCCGCAACTCGACCAAGCTTTGCGCCATCATGATGAGGGAAAAAAAGATCTCATTTTAGGGCGAATAGAAGAATTAACAAAAGAAACGGAATCTCCTTTAGAACGATTAGAACGTTTATTTCATCCTCCTGTAAGTTATGTTATTCTTCCTCTTTTTGCCCTTCTCAATGCAGGAATAAAATTGTCAACTGATCTTATAATTCAAGCTTTTTCCAGCACGATTACCTGGGGAATACTCTTGGCTTTTATCGTTGGTAAAACTGTCGGAATTAGCAGCGCTATGGGAATCACAGTTCACTTTAAGATAGCCAAGCTTCCTAAACACGTTAACTGGAATCACGCCTTGGGCATTAGCCTTTTGGGAGGCATCGGATTTACTGTCTCTCTTTTTATCACTCATCTAGCTTTTTCTGAGGAAACTCTTTTACAACAAGCTAAAATAGGAATTTTAGTAGCTTCTTTAATCTCTGCGATAATAGGATTTTCTTTGATTCGTTGGAGAAAAAATAAATAAAATAAAGAAAGGAATAATATGAAAATAATAACTATCATAACTGCATTAAGTCTCACCTTGGTTTTGGGTTTAAATGGATGTAAGAAACGAGAGGTTTATGAGGAAAACACGCGTTTACAATCCCCTGCTCATTTAGAAAATGAGAATAATCCTTCTCCAAATCGTATTACCCAAGCTACTGCCACACTGTCTCCCACCGAAGGCAATCAAGTTAGCGGCAGCGTTAGTTTTACGCAAATGGACAATGGTGTCCAAGTCGTTGCCGATATTCAAAATTTAACTCCAGGCGAACACGGTTTTCATATTCATGAAAAAGGCGATTGTTCCGCCCATGACGCCAGCTCGGCAGGGGGTCATTTCAATCCTACAGACAAAAAACACGGAAGCCCCGACGATCCCGAGCATCATGTGGGTGATTTAGGAAATGTTGTTGCTGATAGCAGAGGCCATGCACGATTGAATCGGGTGTTTTCTTTTCTCACATTAAATGGAGTCGATTCTATCGCGGGCAAATCAATCATCGTTCACGCCGATCGCGATGATTTTGTTTCTCAACCTTCGGGCAATTCGGGTGCACGTCAGGCTTGTGGTGTGATTCAAGCTGAAGAATAACAATAAAGACTCATGAATCCGTCACATCAAAAGGAAGTCGTTGTTATAACAGGCGCTTCCGCGGGTGTTGGACGCGCCACGGTCCGAGAATTCGCCAAGCGAGGAGCTTGTTTGGGGCTCCTCGCTCGCGGCAAGGATGGATTGGAGGCTGCGCGTGAAGAGGCAGAAAAACTGGGAGGCAAAGCAATTGTTTGTCTAACCGACGTCGCTTCATTTGAACAAGTCAATCAAGCAGCCGAAAAAATAGAAAGGGAATTAGGTCCCATTACTCTTTGGATTAATAACGCTATGACTTCCGTTTTTTCTCCTGTTAAAGAAATGGAAGCGGAAGAATATCGACGCGTCACGGAAGTAACTTATTTAGGAGTTGTGCATGGAACTTTGGCAGCACTTCACCGCATGTTATCGCGTAATCACGGGGTCATTATTCAAGTGGGCTCAGCCTTAGCTTATCGTGGCATTCCTTTGCAATCGGCTTATTGCGCCTCCAAACATGCAATACAGGGATTTGTGGATTCGCTACGATCAGAATTGATCCACGACAAAAGTCGAGTGCGAGTGACAATGGTGCATATGCCAGCGCTCAATACACCACAATTTGGTTGGGTAAAAAGTCGTTTACCTCGAAAAGCGCAACCGGTTCCACCCATTTTCCAACCTGAAGTGGCGGCACGTGCGATTGTTTGGGCGGCGCATCATAAGCGAAGAGAAATTTTGGTTGGGTTGCCCACGATTAAAGCAGTTTTTGGCAATAAAATTTTCCCTGGCTGGCTCGACCACTATCTAGCCAAAAATGGTTACGATTCCCAACAATTCGATGGCTCAGAGGATCCTAGTCGCCCGCATAATTTATATCGACCGGTTCCAGGCGATCATGGAGCACATGGCGTTTTCGATGATCGTGCTCAATCTTTTAGTCCGACAAGTTGGATTAATCTTCATCGTAAAAAAATCTTTTTGAGCGTTTTAGGATTAGGAACAGTTTTAGGCTTGTCTTACTTAAAAAAACTAAAGCAAACGAAATAATTTTATGAAACAGGATTCTAATAAATCCAAAATGGATATGGCGGAGCGTGGTGTCACTCGACATGAAATGAAGAATAATCATGACAACCATTCCATGAGTGAAGAGCATCGTATAATGATGTTGACGCGACATCATCACCAAACGCAATGGGTTTACTGGGTGATTATTCTTCTCGGTTTTTGGATGGTGTTAAGTCCATTAACTTTTGATTATGGTAGGGGTTTAATCGCTCCCACTGGGAATCGAATTCCATGGCTTGATATCACGACGAGGGTAACTCTTTTAAAATGGAGCGATCTCATCTCTGGTTTGCTTATTATTATTCTCGGACTTCGCTCCTTAAAACCGAATCGCCCTGTCGAGTTATGGACAATTTGTTTCATTGGAATTTGGTTAAGCGCAGCTCCACTTCTTTTTTGGGCGCCTTCTAGCATGATTTATCTAAATGAAACTTTTGTCGGCATGATGCTGATTGCGCTTACCATTTTAATCCCAGGAATGCCCAATATGATTCACTACATGGAAATGGGCTCTGAAGTGCCACCGGGTTGGTCTTATAACCCTTCCTCTTGGGCGCAACGTTCTCTCTTAATCGCTTTAGGTTTTGCAGGCCTTGTCGTTTCTCGTTATCTCGCCGCGTTTCAATTAGGCTATATCGATAAGGTATGGGATCCTTTTTTCGGAGATAGTAGTCGTCTGGTATTGCATTCTAACATGTCAAAATCTCTTTTTATTTCTGATGCTGGATTTGGTGCGTTTGCTTATACGTTCGAATTTTTGATGGGCTGGATGGGTTCACCGTCACGCTGGCGCACCATGCCGTGGATGGTGACTCTGTTTGGCATCTTGGTTATTCCTTTGGGCCTAGTTCACATCTTTCTGGTGATTTCGCAACCGGTTGTAGTTGGGCATTGGTGCACCTTTTGCATTGTAGCCGCGCTAATTATGCTACCCATGATTCCATTAGAAGTGGATGAGGTAATCGCCATGGTGCAGTTCATGAGAAAATCCAAAAAAGAAGGTCAATCGTTATGGAAAGTTTTTTGGAAAGGCGGCACCCTGCAAGGCAGTAAAGAAAAAGATGAACGCTCACCACAATTAGAAAAGTTTTATGAAAACCCTAGAGAAGTTTACCAAGCTTCTCTGTGGGGAATGTCGTTTCCTCTCTCTTTATGGATAACAACCTCTTTAGGTTTATGGTTGATGTTTACTCCTTTTTTAATAGGTAATTCTCAAATAGCTGCAGATGTTGACCATCTTGCGGGCGCTTTGATCGTTACTTTTTCTGTAATCGCTATGGGAGAAACAATGAGAACAGGAAGATTTTTGAATGCGTTGCTTGGAATTGTGGTAATAGGATCCCCTTTTCTTTTTGATCACTACACGACTCTGGGTGCTATCAATGATATTATCATAGGTATCCTTATTATCATTTTCACAATTCCTCGAGGACCCATTAAGGAGAATTTTGATACATGGAATAAAATGATAAAATAATACAACAGTAACATTATGAACGATCCCAGCATTCCTCCCGATTGGGACTACAATCCCTCGGCTTGGCTGCAGCGCGTTCCTCTTATTATTCTCGCGCTAATCGGAACTGGTATAGCGCTTTATTTAACTTTTTATCAATTGCATCATTGGATTCCAACTGTTTGGGAACCTTTTTTTGGTAGAGGCAGCGAAATTATTCTCACTTCGCGAACTTCTTATCTTCTTCCCATTCCTGATGCCTTGCTGGGTATGGCTGCTTATTTGCTAGATGCCATCAGTGGTGTAATAGGCGGGATTCGTCGATGGCGCACGCTACCTTGGATGGTTTTGATTTTTGGTGTGGCAGTAGGCCCACTCGGTCTCGTCAGTGTCATGCTCGTGATCTTTCAACCCGTGCTTTATGACAGTTGGTGCACGCTTTGTCTTTTATCGGCTGTTATTTCTATTGTGATGATCGGTCCTGCCATGGACGAAGTGCTAGCCAGCTTACAATATTTGAAACAAAGCAAAAAAAGAGGTTATTCCTTTTGGCGCACCTTTTGGGGAGTCCAGAAATAATTATGTGGGCACAAATCATTAATATTCTGCTGGGTTTATGGTTAATGATAGCCCCAGCCTTATTAAATTATGAGGACCCGGCTCAAACCAATGATCATATTATTGGCCCTTTAATCACAACTGTTTCTCTCGTGGCCTGCTGGCAAATCATGCGAAGTTTGCGATGGATTAATTTAGTATTTGGCGTGTGGTTACTCTTATCGCCTTGGTTGCTCCATTATCCTCAAGTTTCAGCTATGATTCATAGCATGATGATTGGTGGGCTCGTGATTATTTTTTCGTTTCCTAAGGGAAAAATGAAACATCAAATCGGTGGGGGCTGGGCATCGCTAATAAAATAAAATATCATGAAAAAAAATATCGGCAAAAAATATTGGGCCATTGCGGAAGGTTACATTCCCGGAACAAGTCATGGTCCAGCACCACAAATGACGAGTCATGAAGCCATCTGCATTTTAAATGCTTCTGAAAAAAAAGCTTTAATCAAAATTATCATTTACTACTCAGATCGTGAGCCTGTCGGCCCCTACCAATTTGAAATTCCCGCGCGACGCACAAAACACATTCGATTCAATCATTTTTCTGATCCAGAACCTATCCCCTTTGACACCGATTTTTCCAGCGTCATCGAATCCAACGTCCCCATCGTTGTTCAACATACACGATTGGATTCTCGCCAAGCCGAAAACGCTTTGCTTAGTACGATCGCTTATCCTTGTGGTGATTAATATTATAAAACTGGGTAGGAGTGGATTCGAACCACTGAAGGCAAAGCCAGCAGATTTACAGTCTGCCCCGTTTGGCCACTCCGGAACCTACCCTTCAAAAATTCAAAGCGCACACTATGCAAATGATTTGAAGAAGGAACAAGAAAAAATCTTTTCTTCGTCTTAAGTCTCAGAAAGAATAGCTTAGATTAATTTTATTTATCCCTTTTTCAACCATGAAAGCTGTTATTTTAGCCGCAGGCCGAGGCACTCGCATGAAACATCTTACTGAAGAGCTGCCCAAACCCATGATTCCAGTGAGGGGTAAACCGATTCTAGAAAGGATTCTACAAGGCCTATCTTCTCAAGCGGGCGTGCGCGAATTTTTCATTCTTGTGGGATATCGCGCTGACGTCATTCAAAATTATTTTGGCAATGGCCAATCGCAAGGATGGAACATCACCTATGGCAAACAAATCGTGCAAGATGGCACGGGCAGAGCAGTTAATTACGCAAAGGAATGGATCGGGAAAGATCGCTTTTTTCTTTCTTATGGTGATATTCTTATCACTCCGCAAGAATATGCCAATTGCGCTCAAGCCTTTACGGAGGATGGCTTGATCACAGTAAAAAAAATGTCTGACACCAGTCAAGGTGGAGCCGTTGTATTTGATGAAAATTTTTATCTGAAAAAAATTGTAGAAAAATCAGCCTTGCCAACCCCCTCTTCCTGGTACAATACCGGCTTTTACGGATTCACATCGGAAATTTTTCATTACATCGACCAACTCAAAAAATCGCCTCGCGGCGAATATGAACTCACCGATGCTTTAAATAATATGGCTCAAAATGGCTTAAAGATTAAAGGTTTTGAGCTAACTTCCTTTTGGGCAGATGTTCGCGATCCTGAAATTTTAGAACAACTCAATCAATCTGCAGATTGGTACGAGTAAAATAAGCCAGCTTTTCGTTACCAAAAGCCAGAGACTTGCGCTACAGTCAACCCAATGCTACATAAACTTTGAATGCTAAAATACGCCCTTCTATTACTTTTATTGGGAATGAATTTTTCTCCGGCTCAAGTGCCTATTACAAATTCCGTAATTAAGCGAGTAGCCATCATTCCCATACAAGAAGATATTGAACCGGCTTTAGTTTATATTGTTCGACGCGCGATCAAAGAAGCGAAAGAAAAAAAAGCTGATGCAATCATTCTCCACATGGACACCAACGGAGGTCGTGTCGATTCCACCACGGAAATTATTAATATCCTTAGCCGATTCGAACCTCAGAACCAAACTTACACTCTCATCGACACAAAAGCTTTTTCAGCAGGAGCTTTTATCTCTGCTGCCACTCGCCACATTTACATGACGCCAGGTTCCGTCATTGGAGCAGCCACCCCGATTTTGTCCACAGGCCAGGAAATGCCTAAATCCATTGAAGAAAAAATGACTTCAGCAGTGCGAGCTTTGGTCCGCGCCACGGCAGAACGTCACGGGCATAACACAAAAGTTTTTGAAGCCATGATAGATCGCGATCAAGGCCTTACTGTCGATGGCAAAGAAATTGTGCCTAAGGGTAAAATTTTAACCTTAACCGCCCAAGAAGCCGAAAAAAAATATGGCAAACCACCGCGCCCTCTCTTATCTGCAGGCACTGTGGACTCTTTGGAACAATTATTAAAAACTATCGGAGCAGAACATGCCGAGCGCATTGAAATCCAAGCAACCGGTTTCGAAATATTAGCACGCTGGGTTGTAAAAATTTCTCCCATTTTATTACTCATCGGCATCGTAGGAGTTTATGTGGAATTGAAAACCCCCGGTTTGGGATTGCCTGGTTTATTCGCAGCTATTTGTCTTCTTCTCTTTTTCTTTGGCCATTATATCGCTGGATTATCCGGTCACGAAGCGTTTATCCTTTTTATTTTAGGCGTCATTTTACTATTAACAGAAATTCTCATTTTTCCAGGAACTATTTTACCCGGGGTTTTGGGCGTAGCGTTTATCATGATTTCCTTGATTTTGGCGATGGTGGATAAATATCCAGCCGATCCCATGATCCCTACCATCACACAACTTCAAACTCCGTTACTCAATTTTTCTATCGCACTTATTGGCGGAATCATTGTCATCGGTCTCTTGGCACGATTCTTACCGGCGTCTCCACTCTTCAAACGCTTGACTCTAGAAACCGCTTCCGGCACACAAACTCCTTTCACATTTATCTCGCCCTCGAGACAAATCGGCGAAACGGGTATCGCGCTAACCCCACTGAAACCTTCAGGAAAAGGTCAATTTGGTGAAACCATTGAAGAGATAACAAGCGCTGGCGAATTCATTGAAGCTCGCCAAACTATTCGCATCGTAGAAATTACCGATAACAAAATTATTGTAGAAAAAGTTTAGCATACTTAGAACTATCACTCACCGATTATGGAATGGATTATTAGTCTCATTGTAGCCGGCTTTCTGCTGATTGCTTTAGAAATGTTCTTACCAGGATTAATCATCGGATGTTGCGGCGCCATTTGTCTTATCACAGCAGTCGTCATGACCTATATGAGCTACGGCGTTCAAACCGGCACGTGGACATTAGCCGGAGTGATTATTGGAGGATTAATCTTTACCATTTTTTGGATGAAAAATTTTTCCCGCTTTGCTATGGGCCGCAAATTAATTTTAGACCGCTCCATTCAAGGCACCAGCCCTGCAGAATTTGCTTCCGATTTAAAGGGCGCTGAAGGTGTGGCGCTCACCTCACTGCGCCCTTCAGGCACTGCGCTCATTCAAGGAAAGCGTTACGACGTGGTCACAGAAGGTCGCTGGATTGAATCAGGAGCAAAATTAAAAGTTGTGGAAATGGAAAGGAACCGCATAATTGTAAGAAATATCGAAAAGGAAACCGCTCATGATTAATCACTTTTTTCCCCTCCTCCAAATTTCTAGCATTGCGCTTTTTATTGGCTTTGCCGTCTTAGCTGTCATCGCCATTGTTTTTGTTGTTATTTTACTCAACTTCTTTGGCGTTTGGATTCGCGCTATCCTTGCCAAAGCACCTGTCACCATCGCAAATTTAATTGGCATGCGCCTTCGACGCGTGCCTTTAGCTATGATCGTTGACGCTCGCATTACAGCAGTAAAAGCCGGTATCGATATCGAAAGTGACGAACTCGAAGCCCATTATCTCGCTGGTGGCAACGTTTTATTCGTAGTCGCTGCGCTCATCGCTGCAAAAAAAGCCGGCATCACCTTAGAATTTGACCGCGCCTGCGCCATTGATCTCGCTGTCAAAGGCACCAACAAAAGCGTGATTGAAGCCGTCCAAACCAGCGTGAATCCTAAAGTCATCGATTGCCCTGCTGCAAGCAGTGGCAAACAAACCATCGATGGTGTGGCCAAAGACGGAATCGCAGTCAAAGCCAAAGCGCGTGTTACCGTACGCACAAATCTCGACCGTTTTGTTGGCGGAGCAACCGAAGAAACAATCATCGCGCGAGTTGGTGAAGGCATTGTTACCTCAATTGGTTCTTCAGAAAGCTATAAAATTGTTTTAGAAAATCCCGATCGTATTTCTAAAACTGTTTTGGAAAAAGGATTGGATTCTGGCACCGCTTTCGAAATCCTATCTATTGATATTGCTGATGTCGACATCGGTGAAAACGTGGGTGCTAAACTTCAAACTGAACAAGCCGAAGCTGATAAGCAAGTGGCTCAAGCCAAGGCCGAGGTGCGACGCGCTGCCGCTGTTGCCTTGGAACAAGAAATGGTGGCTCGCATTCAGGAAATGAAAGCCAAAGTGGTAGAAGCAGAAGCGTTAGTGCCCCAAGCCATGGCGGAAGCTTTTCGCAATGGCAACCTCGGAATTCTAGATTATCAACGCATCAAAAATATTCAGGCCGACACTCAAATGCGCAGTTCCATTGCTCAACCTGACAATAAAGGAAATAGCAATCCCAAACACCAATAGACATGGACCGTTTTCCTTTTGATCAGCTCCTCACATTTCTTGTTTTTTTAATTATCGCCCTTAGCCAAATTTGGACAAAACTGCGGGAACAAAAAAAACAAAAAGAAAAAAGCTTGCATCGCAAAATAACATCGTCTCCTTCACGTCCAAGAACTTTAGAAAAAAAATTACCTCAACCTGTTAACGATCTTTTAGAAGCTTTGGGTATTCCGCCTCATGAATTAACCCCTCCCCCAATCCAAAAATCGCCCTCTCTTCCACCACCAAGAGTTGAAACTAAAAAAATTCCAACTCCGTCACCTCGAGTTGCTAAAGTTAAATCTTTCTTACCATCTACTCCTCAACCCGTTTTGATTACAAAAATTAAAGAAGGAAAAATAACACCACGCCCTATTTTGGAAAATTTGCCTTCCAATGCTCTTCATCAAAAACTTAAACAAGTTTTAAGTGATAGAAAACAGATCCAACAAGCCATCCTACTAAACGAAATTTTAAGTCCACCCAAAGCTCTGTCATCAGATTTTCCTTAAGAATTTTCTGCGGAACCTTCTAACTCATCCAAAATTTGAAGAAGTCGAGTGCCTCGCTCTACAGAGTGGTCTACTTTAAAATGCAATGCGGGCGTAAATTTCATCGTCACTCGACGCGAAACTAAATGCTGAATTTCGCCACGCTTTTGATTAATCGCATCAAACGCCGCTTCTTGCTCCTTAACTGTGCCACCCAAAAAACTTAGGAAAACATCGGCACTTTTTAAATCGGACTTCACCTCTACACCCGTTATCGTGAGTAAAATTTTCTGCATCGGCACAACTTTAGGAATAATCATCGCCAATTCACGCCGCATCACCTCATTAACTCGCTCCATTCGATGTGAACCCATACTTAATTATACTCCAACTATTTTGCTGTGAGAGTTCGCTTCTCGCAAACTATTAAAGTTGTTGCGGCGTTTTTTCTAATTGATAACACTCAATCACGTCACCAACTTCGTAATCGCTAAAATCGCCTAAACGAATACCGCACTCCAAACCGCTTCGCACTTCATTGACTTCATCCTGAAAACGTTTCAACGTAACAATCCCGCCATCATAAATGGGTTGTCGATTGCGCAACACACGCGCGCGCCCACTTTTGGTCACACGTCCGCTTTGCACCATACAACCGGCTACTGGGAATTTTGATAAACGAATTACCTGCTTGCATATCGCAGTCCCCAATGTCGTTTCTCTCAAAACAGGATCCAGCAGACCCGCCATTGCTTCTTTAACCTGATCGATTAACTCATAGATAATACTGTAAAGTTTAATCTGAACTTCCTCTCGCTTGGCCGCGCCTGCCGCAACGTTTTCCGTTTTGGTGTTAAATCCAATAACTACAGCATTCGAAGCTGATGCCAACATCACATCGGATTCAGTAATCGGTCCAACTCCTTTGTAAATGATTTCGATGCCTACTTTTTCACTCTTAATTTGCATTAGAGCGTCATGAATCGCCTCTACAGAACCTTGTACATCACCCTTTAAAACAATCGATAAAGCTTTGCGATCGTTCTCTTGCAATGTTTCAAAAATATTTTCCAATGTCACCCGTTTTTTCACTTCCAAACGACCCAACCGTTTTTGCGATTGTCGTTCTTCTGACAAAGTTCGTGCCTCCCGTTCACTTTCCATTTCGATAAATGCTTCACCCGCCAAAGGCACTCCTGAAAAACCTAAAACTTTAACAGGCGTTGAAGGTCCAGCCGATTTCACCGCTTTACCTTTGTCATCAAATAATGATTTCACTTTACCCCAATAATCACCGCAAATAAAGGGATCTCCCACTTCCAAACTACCACTTTGCACCAAAACCGTAGCAATAGCGCCGCGTCCTTGTTCCAACTGCGCTTCAATGACTGTTCCCTTAGCCAGTCCTTTAGGGTTGGCTTTCAATTCCAAAACTTCGGCTAGAACAGACATGTTTTCAAGCAATCGATCAATGCCGGTTTTCTTAGTGGCAGACACTTCACAAACAATTGTTTCTCCACCCCATTCTTCGGGTTGCAGTCCTTGTTCTTGTAATTGTCCCTTAACTCGATTGGAATCAGCGCCAGGCAAATCCATTTTATTTAAAGCCACCATAATTTTTACACCTGCCGCTTTGGCATGTGCGATAGCTTCCAAAGTTTGCGGCATCAAACCATCGTCCGCAGCAACCACTAAAACTACAATATCCGTTACATTCGCGCCCCGCGCGCGCATAGCCGAAAACGCCGCATGCCCCGGAGTATCGAGAAAAGTGATTTTATGACCATTGCTTTCCGCTGTATAAGCGCCAATATGTTGCGTGATACCTCCAGCCTCGCCTCTGGCCACTTGAGTTTGACGAATCGCGTCCATCAAAGAAGTTTTTCCATGATCAACATGTCCCATGAATGCAATTACTGGAGCACGAGGCGCTAAGATTTCTTTTGCTTCTTCTATGGGAGTTGGCGCTGGTTTCTCTTTAGGCTTCTGAACCGCTGCTTCATGATCGCGTTTTTCGATTTCAAACGTGTAGCCACGTTTTTCACAAAGCCTCCGAGCAACATCCACTTCCAACGTTTGATTCAATGCAGCAAAAATATTCATCTCCATCAAATCATGCACAAGCTGATAAGGTTTGCAGTTAAGTCGACCCGCTAAATCTTTAACAATAATCGGCGGCTTCATCACCACGCGCTTATCTTCAACTTCATCCGCCTTGTTTTCAGAAATTTCAACAGGTTTAACAATCAAACTTTCCTTTTTTTCAGACTCCAAAGAAACAGTGTCCTTCTTTTCTAAAACAACCGAACTTTTAGTTGGTTCTTCAACCGTAATAGGTTTTGTCGAAACCGGTTTATCATCTAAAGTTTTTTCTCTAAGAACTCCTTCAACTTCACCTTTAGTTTTTTTACGTGAAACTGTTTTCGAAGCAGTTGCTTTTTTAGTAACGGTTTTTGTTTCTTTTTTAGACGCACCCGTAGTGGCAGAATTGCTTTTGGCTTTTCCACTTTTCGTTTTAGAGGGTTTAGGTGCCATCGGCATAATTTATGAAGCTTTCTCTTTCAGTTTCTCCAGGGCTTGTTTAATTTTTTCCACTGCGTCTTCATCGGGAATCGCCCCTGCAATATCCTCAATGTCAACTTCCTGTAAACTCTCCAAATTCGGGAACCCGGCTACTACTGCAGCTTTGGCAATTTCCATGTCCACTTGCAATTCCTTAGCTAATTCGCTCGCTGCTTTTTGAACTTTTTCCGCAAACTGTTCTTTTTGCGTTTCATCTCGTTTGACATCAATTTCCCAACCGGTCAAACGTTGAGTCAATCGCGCATTTTGGCCTCGTTTGCCAATCGCTAAAGCTAAATTTTCATCATCCACAGTTGCAATAACTTTTTTATTCGCTTCGTCAAATTCCAAACTTTTGAGTTTCGCAGGCTTCATCGCTTCAACAACCAACTCTCGAATATTATCAGACCATCGAAAAATATCGACACGTTCATTATTCAATTCACGAACAATATTTTTTACCCGTGAGCCGCGAATCCCCACGCAAGCGCCCACTGGATCCACTTTTTCCTGTTTGGACCACACAGCAATTTTAGTTCGATAACCCGCTTCGCGAGCCATGGCTTTGATTTCTACTGTGCCATTAGCCAATTCATTGCACTCCAATTCAAACAATCGTCTTACAAAATTTTCGTGACTCCGCGTTAAAATAATCTGCGGACCCCGCGGTGTTAATTCTACACTCGAAACCAATGCTCGGACTCGGTCGCCAATTTGATACTCTTCCGTTGCCACCCGTTCGCTTTGCGGCATAATCGCTTCAAATTTACCCAAATCTACATATACGTCCGATTTCACAAAACGTCTCACCACACCGGTAACAATATCGCCCGCACGATTTTTAAATTCATCGTAAATCATGCGTTTTTCTTCACCGCGCAATGCTTGCATGATACCTTGCTTCACAGCTTGTGCGGCAATACGCCCCATATCTTTTGGCGTAACTTCAATCTCATAAGTCTGCCCCAACAAACAACCCGGCATACGCTTACGAGCATCCACTAAACTAATTTGCTCGAATGGCTCTTTCACGTGCGAAACCACAGTTAAACGCGCAAACGCTTTAATATCACCTGTTTTTCGATCAATTTTAACCTTTAAATCGCGAGCAGGCCCCTGACTTTTTAGCGTCGCCGCTAAAATTGCCGATTCCACAACAGAAAAAAGCGTTTCTTTCGAAATGCCTTTATCCCGTTCTAACTGCTCCAATACTGCTAAAAATTCTGCATTCATATTTTTTTCTCCAAAAACACAAAAAGCGGGCAGCCTTAATTGGACCCCCACTTTTCACGTCCGAAGCAACTCTTAGTATAGAAGAGCATCAAAGCATCTGTCAAGAGCCGTAAAAACCCCTTAGCAAAACGTTTTAAGACGACTTTCGTACTGCCTTAATGAGAAGATTGAATTTTTTCTTTGTGAATCACGACTTGAGAAATGCTGGAGGTTGCAAGCGATAAATTTGTCGCCAAAAAAGTAGCCACTAAAGGGCGATGATCTGAAGCATGACTCCACTTTAAAGATTCTGAATCATCTCCTTTTTCGCGATAAACATAAGACTTTTTCTCGTCTTCAACAAATTCGTGCATGAGTCCATCGCTTACTATCATGTAATCAATCAAGTTATAAGCTTTTTCCGGATAATGAAAATGTGTCCATTCGTCGCCTAAATAATCTTTCAAAGGCAAACGATGCGTTAAAACCGGACTGCCTCTGTTACCCAACAAAGTTCGAATGGCAGGGCTAGTAATAATATCATTCAAATCTCCCATCACGATCAAATTGACTTCCTTATTTTCATCATAACGCTCCATCATATGGCTGCGTAAAAGAAGAGCTTCATTACGTCGAATAATATCTTCACCAAACTCGCGCGTCTTGGGATCATTTAAATTAGGTGCAGGGCGTTTTGATTTTAAATGCGCTACAAAAACTTCAATTTGATAATGTGGATTAATTTCAATAATGGCATCGATAAATCCCCGTTCCGATCGTCGTGTAATAATTTTATCTTTCCATTTTCCATCAACCTGCTGCTTAACATGCATCGTAAAAGCATCTTTATTAAGATCGATAGTTTTTGTAATAGGATAACGACTCAACAAAAGATTTTGCGCGCGCTTATCCTCTCCAATTACTGTAGCCATGTAAGGATAATCCACTCCTGCTTTTTTTAAAGCATTTCGAATGGACTTAATATTAGCATCATCAGGAGTCCTCAAAACCTCCATCAAACCCAAAATGTCTGGATTAATTTTTTTGATAATGGTCACAACCGCTTCGCATTCTTCAGCGGGTTTCATCATATTATTAACTTTAGATTCCCCGATCCAACGATCCGTTTTCCCCCAATTTTCAACATTATAACAAGCAATCGTTACCGAAGTGCCGTTCGGGGCTTTTTTGTGTGCTGAAGCAGTAGAATCTTTCTTTTCAGATTCATCATTCGCGCCATATAAAAAAAAGCCCATCGAAAAAAACAGGGACAAAATTAAACTGAGAAAACGTTTCATCATGTGATAACTTAAAATGATAATAAATTAGAAACAATTAATTTTATTCTATTCAAAAAAAATTTTATTGCAGAAATTTTTTTAAATTCTGAATCAATACCAGCTCCAATAATCACTTAACGAAGCCCCAGCACATCTTGCATATCATAAAGACCCGGTTGCTGATCCATTATCCAATGCGCCGCACGCAACGCGCCTTGCGCAAACGTCTCACGCGAAGAAGCCCGATGACTCAGCTCAACTCTTTCACCCACTGCCGCAAAAATCACGGTGTGATCTCCCACCACATCCCCTCCACGAATGGCATGCATACCAATCTCGCTTTTAGCTCTTTCTCCTATTAATCCATAACGCCCATGTCTTACATCTCGTTCATACTGCAACTTTCGAACACCACACAAGATTTCCGCCAGGTGCTTTGCTGTTCCACTGGGAGCATCCTTTTTGAGATGATGATGCATTTCCAACACCTCTAGATCAAAATTAGGCCCCAAAATTTCAGCCGCTTTTCGAGTTAACCAAAACAGCGTATTCACCCCTACCGAAAAATTCGGTGCAAACACAATCGGAATAGCTTTAGCGCGATTTCCCACCGCTTCGATCTCTTTCGGCGTGTGACCAGTAGTGCCGATTACCAAAGGCACACTACATTGCCTTGCCTGTTCTGCTACTTGCGTCGTAATGGTATGCACACTAAAATCAATTATCACATCGCAAGCCTCCAACCCCTTTTCCAAATCATCCCCCTGATCCAACGCCCCCTCGACCTGAAATCCTGCCGGTTCAGCTAATTGCAACAAAGCTTTTCCCATTCGCCCTTTAGCGCCCACAATTCCCAATTTAGGCAAACTCATAACCAATCTCCTTCATGCAATGTTGTTTCTAGTCGAGCGCGGGTTTCCGATTGCATGGGAACCATCGGCAAACGATACTCTTCCACAATCCAACCTTTCATCGCCAAAGCTGCTTTAATTGGCATAGGATTGGTTTCAATAAATAAATCACGGAAAATAGGCATTAATTTTTTCTCCAATGCCTCGGCCTGCGCCGATTCGCCCTCCTGTTGTGCGCGAACCATATCGCTCACCTCTCGCGGTAAAAGATTCGATGCAACACTAATCACACCCACCGCACCTTCACGCATGAAAGGCAACGTTAACGCATCATCACCCGATAAAATAGTGAAGGATTCCGGGCAGCTCTTTTTCAGTGGAGCAATTCTTTCTACCTTACCGCCTGCTTCTTTAATGCACACCACATTTTTAAAATCGCTTGCCAATCTTGCCACAGTTTCCACAGCAATTTCCACCACACACCGCCCAGGAATACTATACAGAACTATGGGCAATTTCGTAGCGCTCGCAATAGCGGCAAAATGTTGATAAAGCCCTTCTTGAGTTGGCTTATTGTAATAAGGCGCTACTTGCAAGGAAGCGTCTGCACCTGCTTTTTCGGCCGCTTGCGTTAACTCCATCGCTTCTTGTGTAGCGTTTGAACCTGTACCCGCGATCACCTGACAACGACCCGCAACCTTCTCTACACAAAATCGAATCACTTCTATATGTTCTTCATGTGATAAAGTCGGCGACTCACCCGTCGTTCCCACGGGCACCACCCCATCCACTTTGCCTTCAATCTGTTTTTCCAGCAAGGCCTCCAAAGCCGTCCAATCCACTTGCCCTTGGCGAAAAGGCGTAACCAGCGCAGTATGAGTTCCTGTAAACATAAAGATGTCTTCATAAATAATCCTTAGCTAGGCGGCAAGATTTTTTATGATGAAAAATCCAAACTCCACTCTTCTGTCATCCTCGGGCTTGACCAAAGGATCCAATTTTCTCTGGATGACTCGACTGAATATAACCCCAAACCTCGCCAAGACCCGGTGACAGCCCGGAAAAGCTAATAGTAATCAATGGAAAACCAAGTGAGGGATTCGTCTTTGCCAATAACCGCTTGTGTGAAGGCAAGCGCAACAAATAAATACTAGGGTCAAGAACCTCCACACAAAGGAACCGCGCCGAGCTCACCGACCCAATCCATAAAGATACAATATCACTCCATTGAATTATACCAAATGTTGATGAACGAAGGTCGTGAATACCTATCTCGTCCACAATGACCGATGGACCACTGCGAAACAACTGTGCAAGTATTGCAATAAAACATAACCCAAAAAACACTGAACCAGTCCAGCCCACAATTTGTGCCTTCAGATTCGGCAGGGTAGTGCAAAACCAAGAAACACCTAGCATAAGAATTCCCAGACAGGCTAAACCAAGTATCTTTGAGATGGAGGTGTGACAACGCATACCTAACATTTATTAAACAACACAAAGCGAATATTCCCTTGAGTTTCGTTCATCCTCTCAAAACACCTCAAACCTCCACCTCACCTTGAAACACAAAAGTAGCCGGTCCTTTTAAAGTAACCTCTTCAAAAGTATTACCTTTTTGCTTAAAATTCACTTCTAAAATATCGCCACCTTGCACTTTTACTTGCATCGGCAAAGTCACTTTTCGAACCAAATGCGAAACAATTGCACTCGCCACCATTCCCGTGCCACAAGCCAATGTTTCCCCTTCGACCCCGCGCTCATAAGTGCGCACACGTATCATGTTCTCACCTAATTTTTGCACAAAATTTACGTTGGTCCCTTTCGGCTGATAATCCATATGAAAACGAATTTCTCGCCCCAACTCCTCAACTTTAGCCGCCTCAATCTCTCCAACAAAAAGAATCGCGTGCGGCACGCCCGTGTTGCAATGATGAACCCCGTAACTACCCGACTCCAGAGTAATAGTTTTATTTAATTCAATCTCTTGCGGTTGAGTCATATTAATCGTAACAAGATCTCCCTCAAACGAAGCTCGAATCAAGCCGGCCGGCGTCTCAAACGAAATCGCAGAATCCTGATTGGCTAACTGCGAAGCATAACGCGCAAAACAGCGCGCACCATTACCACACATCTCCGCCTCGCCGCCATCTGCATTATAATAACGCATGCGAAAATCCGCTTCTCCATTTAAGGGCGCTTCCACCAATAATAGCCCATCTGCACCCACACCAAAATGGCGATGACACAAAGTTGCGATCTGACTTTTCGAAAAATGCAACACTCCTCGACGATTATCCATCAAGATAAAATCGTTTCCCGCACCTGACATTTTAGTAAAAGCGACTTTCATTTTTAAACCTACCATTTGATCTCATATCCTGTTAGATGAAATTAACAGAAATACAACGGCTTTTATTTGGGTTGAGATTTCGCGACTTTTTAACCTAACTCCACATTCCAATAAGCCAGATCTAAAAAGTGTTTCCAAGATTCTTCCACCTGTTTCGAAAAACTCATATGCAAAACAGGGCGCCAACGCGGCCGTTGCGGCTTACGAATCAAACGCATTGAAGCCTCTTGAGGCGTGCGATTCCCCTTCTTCGTATTGCAAGCAATGCACGAACAAACAATATTTTCCCAAGTCATCTTGCCACCGCGGTCTCGAGGAATGACATGATCCAAATTCAATTCATCGCGATCAAAAATTTCGCCACAATATTGGCATCGATTTTTATCGCGCTCATAAATATTTTGCCGAGTAAATTTCACTTCCTTTCTTGGAAAGCGATCATAAAATAATAAAACAATCACTTTAGGAATACGAATTTTCAAAGAAATCGCTCGCACGACATCAGTACCTGTATAATCCTGAGAAAAATCGTGCCACTCCCGATAACCAAATGTTCGAAAATCATTACCCACACCATCCACCACTTGAGCATGACCTCCATATAACAAGATAAAAGCCCGACGCACCGTGCAAATATTCACGGCTTGCCACAATCGGTTCAGCACCAAAACCTGTTGACTTAATAAGCCAGTCATAAATCACAATCTCTTTAGATCGCTTTAAGGTGTAGCAAAATTTATGCAAAATACAAGTCGATGTCTTAAGTAAAAATTGTTTCTCAAGCAAAAAATGGTAAATTATGAACACTATGAAAAAACTTACTCTCTCTCAGACTGACAAAAAACTTTGTGGCGTTTGTGGAGGTCTTGCTGCCTATTTTGAATTAGATTCAACTATAGTCAGAGTCATTTGGATCATCGTTTCTCTATTTACAGGCATCGTGCTTGGTGTTATAGCCTACCTTCTTTGTGCACTCTTGATTCCTAAAAATGTATGAAAAACGGTTTAGCTTTTTTGATTTTTTTCGGTCTTTTTTTCACGCTTCATGGCGAAGAACAACAATCGCATGGTCTTGACTTCGAGCGCAAAGTCATCGATCAAATGCTGGGTCGAACTTATACTGAAGAATGGGATATCCCTGCCGCCGCCAATCGAATTCATCCCAACGTTCCAGGCTCCATCAAATTCATCAAATGGAACAATGCCATTTATTTGGGCGATGCTTTGCGCCAAATCACCATCACCAAACCCTTTGAACTTGTCGTTGGCTTTTATGATATTGCTCCAAGCCAAAAAGCGCTTCAGGTTTTAGCCGTTCACTCCATCATTATTCAACCCGAAAAATGGCGAGAACTTTGGGGCAGTGTTAAACCGCAAGACATTCAAAAACTTCAAGCCATTGCAAAAATAGAAAGTATTGAAGAAGCTCGCGAAGCTGCGAAAAAAGAAGCCGCGCGACTTCGCAGTTTAAGTGGTGGCATGGATATTAACCCCAAGATTAATTCCGAACAACGCCGCATTCAATGCTCCATTCCCTTTGCCATGTTTTACCGCGTTTTTCTCAAAGACTCACAACCGGAACCACAAAAAGAACCTATGCTTTGGGGACGACCCTTTCCGCATTTCATTCCCATTGGCGAACGATCTCGAGAAGCGCTAGAGAACACCAATTCCGCTTCGACCCATGCTAATCAAGAATGAAGAATTGTGACCTTGCCGTCATTGGTGCCGGCAGCGCGGGTTATGCGGCTGCTCGTACCGCTTCAAAATTAGGCGCAAAAGTCGTGCTCATCGATGGCGCCAAACAGTTAGGCGGCCTTTGCATTCTGCGCGGCTGCATGCCTTCCAAAGCGCTTTTGGAATCCAGCCACCGCTTGCATGAAATACAACGTGCACCAGAATTCGGTCTTCAAGTCCAATCAGCCAAACCCAATTTAACACAAATCCTAAAGCGAAAAAAAAAGTTAATTCAAGAATTTGCCAATTATCGCGCTCAAGAAATTACCCATAATACTTTCACTTTTATTCCTGGCCATGCCAGTTTTTTGGATTCTCAACATCTCCGCATTCAAAACGAAAAAAAAACGCAAACATTAAAATTTAAAAAAGCATTAATCGCTACAGGATCAGTCATTAACACAACGTCTTTTTCTGGCCTCCAAAAAACAGGTTATTTTACCAGTGATGAAGCCCTTGAAATGACGCGTTACCCCAAAACACTAGCAGTTTTAGGAGGCGGAGCGATTGCATTGGAACTTGCACAACATTTTGCCCGACTCGGCACTCAAGTCATAATCATTCAACGCAGCAAACAACTTCTTTCCGACACTGATGATGATCTGGCTCAAGTCTTAGAAAATGTTTTGCTTCGAGAAAACATTACCATTTTCACAAACACCCAACTCTTGCGATTCGAAAAAATCAAAAATAAAAAACAGATCACCTTTCGCCATCACAACCAATTACGAAAAGTTCAAGTCGACGATATTTTCTACGCCTTAGGTCGTCGCCCCAATCTAGACACTCTCAATCTTGAAAAAATTGGCATCCACCTGAACCACGGAAAAATCAAGGTAAACTTGCAGATGCAAACTAAACTACCACATATCTATGCCGCAGGCGATGCCACAGGCATTCATGAAATTGTGCACATTGCTATCGAACAAGGTGAAATTGCCGCTAACAATGCCCTCACAAAAAATAAGCGATCTTGGAATCCTAATTTAAAAATTTTTGGTCTTTTTACCGAGCCCCAACTCGCCACCGTCGGCCATAGCGAAAAAGAACTACAACAAAAAAAAATTAACTATCAAACGGCTCGCTATCCTTTCAATGACCACGGTAAAGCTTTAATCCAAGGCACAACCGACGGCTTCGTCAAACTCATGTGTCACGCCAAAACCGGAAAACTGTTAGGCGCCGCCATCGTTGGTCCGCATGCCACCGATTTGATTCATGAACTGGCAGTTGTTCTTTATTATCATGGCACCGTTCAGGAACTCGCAACCATCCCTCACTACCATCCCACTCTCGCGGAAATAATTACCTATCCCGCAGAAGAATTAGTCGTTAGTATAAAAAAAACGAAAAAGAAAAAAAGATAAAGATTGTGAAACTCTTAACTTATACTCAATCCGCTTACAAAAATTGGAAAAAGCAAATCGACCGCGTGGCCATTCCCAGCAACGCCATTTCACGAACCGTTTTGACTATTTTGCAAGAAGTAGAAAAAAAAGGAGATGCCGCAGTTTTTCATTATACCAAAAAATTTGATAAAATCTCATTAAAAGAAACTCTTTTACGCACGAAACCTCAAACACCTTCCCCCACCATTTTAAATGCTCTCAAACGCGCTAAAAAAAATATCGAACATTTCTCGCATCGTGGCATGCCTAAAACCTGGCAAACCACCAATGCCGAAGGCGCTAAAGTGGGAGAAATTTATCATCCCCTACAACGTGTCGGCATCTACATTCCCGGCGGCACCGCACCACTGGTTTCCACTTCGCTCATGACTATCACCCTCGCTGCCGCTGCCGGTTGTCCTGAGATTGTTGTTGCTACTCCTCCGCCCGTAAATTCCGTTCTTCATTTTGCTATTCGTTTTGCAGGCGCTACAGAAATTCATCAAATAGGCGGCGCACAAGCCATCGGAGCCTTAGCTTTCGGCACAAAAAAAATAAAAAAAGTTCAAAAAATTTTCGGCCCTGGTAATGCCTTTGTCAATGAAGCCAAACGCCAGGTTGTTGGCCACGTCGCCATCGATCAACTTCCTGGCCCCAGTGAAATCATGATCATTGCTGATGAAAGTGCACATCCCGAATTTATTGCTGCCGACCTTCTCGCACAAGCGGAACATGGCGCAGACAGTTCAGCCATTCTTCTGACCCCCTCGATAAAAATAAGAGATGCCACACATCAAGCCATTCAACGACAACTTCAAACTCTTTCTCGAAAAAATATTTTAGCCCAATCCCTTGCCCGCTGCGCTTGCTTGGTGCAAACGCGCAATCTTTCTGAAGCCATGGAAATCGCTAACCTTTACGCTCCAGAACATCTTTCCTTGCAACTCAAATCACCCAAAACATGGATTCTACATCTAAAAAATGCAGGCGCAATATTCCTCGGCTCCTACTCTCCCGTTGTAGCCGGCGATTTTGTAGCGGGTCCCAGCCACACCCTTCCCACGGGCGGAGCGGGCAAATCCTTTAGCGGCCTCACGATTGATCAATTTTTCCGTCGCACCAGCCTTATCGAATATTCGAAAAATTCTCTCGAAAAAATTGCTCTCACTATCGAAACCTTAACTCAGCTTGAAAAATTAGACGCGCATCAACTTTCCGCGCAAATTCGATTTCGCTCGCCAAAATCTAAGCGCTAAAGAATCATAATAGCTCAAACAAAAATTAAACATGAAAACTCGCAGCGCTCAACTAAAACGAAAAACCGAAGAAACCGATATTCAACTCCAACTAAAACTCGATGGAGCCGGAAAATCTCGCATTCAAACTGGCATTCCCTTTTTCGATCACATGCTCACATTATTTGCAAAACATGCTTTGCTTGATTTGCAACTCACTTGCAAAGGCGATCTAGAAGTCGATTTTCATCACACCGTGGAAGATGTCGGCATCGCCCTTGGCCAAACTCTCACTAAAGCGTTAGGCAATAAAAAAGGAATCTCTCGCTATGGTCATGCTTACGCGCCGATGGACGAAACTTTAGTGCGCGTTGCGCTCGACATCAGCGGTCGACCTTATCTCGCTTACCACGTTCGCACCCGCCTTTTTAAAGCAGGCGATTTTCCCATTCAACTCGTCGAAGAATTTTGTCGCGCTCTAGCTGTGCATGCCGGCATCACTCTTCATATTGAACTGCTTTATGGCAAAGACCCACACCATATTGTTGAAGCCATTTTCAAAGCCTTAGCCAAAGCTACCGACATGGCTTGTCGCAAAGACCCTCGCGTAAAAACCATTCCCAGTACCAAAGGAATTTTATAAACGCACACAAAAGAAATGATTCTTCTATTTTCTTTTTAGAAAATTTGGGGCAAATTATTTTTCTACACGGCGCTATCGTCTAGTTGGTTAGGACACGGCCCTCTCAAGGCCGGTGCACGGGTTCGAGTCCCGTTAGCGCTAATCACATCAAGCAATTAAATAATTATTGATGACCATATTTTAAAGTTGAAGTTACAAAATAGCGACGCTTAGTTTTAATGATGAACATCACACAATGCTGGTTAGGTCATCCTTACCCTTTAGGCGCAACTTGGAATGGACAAGGCGTTAATTTTGCTTTGTTCTCAGAAACGGCAACGGGCGTGGAGCTTTGCCTTTTTGATCATCCGGAGGCAAAAGAAGAAAGTGCCCGAATTCCTTTAACTGAACACACCGATCAAGTGTGGCACGCTTTTTTGCCAGAAGTGCGACCTGGGCAACTTTACGGTTATCGCGTTCATGGGCCTTACGAACCAAAAAATGGATTACGCTTTAACCCAAATAAATTACTTCTCGATCCTTACGCCAAAGCCATCACAGGCGAACTAAAATGGGAGGATCGCAGTTTTGCTTATCAAATCAACTCTTCCAATGACAAAACTATTCACAACGAAAACAATGCTGATCTCATCCCAAAATGCGTTGTCATTGACCCCACTTTTGATTGGGGCAACGATATTGCGCCACGCACGCCTTTGCATCACTCCGTGATTTATGAGCTGCACGTAAAAGGTTTTACCCAACTCATGGAGGCTTTGCCTGAAAATCTTCGCGGCACTTATGCTGGTTTAGGTAGTGAGCCCGCAATTGATTATCTCAAAAAACTAGGCATTACCGCTGTTGAGCTTCTACCCATTCACCAATTTGTTCACGAAAAACATCTCACCGATCGAGGATTAAAAAATTATTGGGGATATAGTAGCATCGGCTTTTTTGCGCCTCACGATGAATATGCCAGTCAACGAGATCGTGGCGCGCAAGTGAATGAATTTAAAAACATGGTAAAAAATCTGCACGCGGCAGGCATCGAAGTGATTCTCGATGTGGTTTATAATCACACTGCAGAAGGCAATCACTTAGGACCAACACTTTCTTTTCGAGGAATCGATAATCCTGCTTACTACCGACTGCAATCAGATAATCGGCGCTATTACACCGATTACACCGGCACCGGAAACACTTTCAATGCCATGCATCCTTACGTTTTGCAGCTTATCATGGATAGCCTTCGTTATTGGGTGACAGAAATGCATGTCGATGGATTTCGATTTGATTTAGCCGCGAGTTTAGGCCGAGGTGAGCATGCTGTCAGCCATCTTTCCTCTTTCTTCACCATCATCCATCAAGATCCTGTTCTATCTCAAGTCAAATTGATCGCTGAACCTTGGGATTTAGGCGAAGGTGGTTATCATGTCGGTAACTTTCCCATTCTCTGGGCAGAATGGAATGGCCACTATCGTGACATCGTGCGACGCTATTGGAAAGGGAGCGAAGGCCATCTCGGCAACTTCGCTTATCGCTTCACAGGCAGCTCTGATCTTTACCAACACAGCGGCAAAAAACCTTATGCCAGCATTAATTTCATCACCTGTCACGATGGTTTTACTTTACACGATTTAGTTTCTTATAACGAAAAACATAACTTAGCTAACGGTGAAGAAAATCGCGACGGAAGCTACAACAACGATTCCTGGAATTGTGGCGCAGAAGGAACAACTGACGATCTTTTAATATTAACTTTACGTCGTCGTCAGATGCGCAACTTTCTCGCCACACTTTTCTTATCACAAGGCGTTCCCATGCTTTACGCGGGCGATGAATTTGGCCGCACTCAAAATGGAAATAACAACGCCTATTGCCAAGATAATGATATGAATTGGCTCCATTGGCATCATGACACCGATCAGCAAAACTTGCTCGCTCTCACCCAACGTTTGATTCATCTCCGACGCAAACATCCTGTTTTACGACGACCCAAATTTTTTCAAGACGAACCTATCCACGGAAAAGACACCAAAGATATTCTTTGGCTAACATCTCAAGCTATTGAAATGAGCGAAAAAGATTGGACTCATCATCGAGCTAAAAGTCTTGGTGTTTTTTTAAGCGGCTTACCTCATCACGTCTATAACTCTCGAGGAGAACCCATTGTCGACGATGCTTTTCTCATGTTTTTCAATGCAAGCGATGGCTCGCTAGAATTTAAACTACCTTGCGCCCCCAACTTTCCATGGCACATGATTATTAACACCGCTGAAGAAAAAGGTTTTATCGATCCTCCTCCCACCTTTTTTGGCGAACAAACTATTACACTCATCAGACGATCTTTCGTCTTATTTCAATTTTACGGCAACTTAGAAATAAAAACCCTCGAATATCTTGACCAAAAAATCCATGAATGCGTCCAACAGGGAGATTACGATATTTAAGTCTTAATTAATTTTGTTTTTTGATATCGCCAACAAGCTACGGCAACAAAAAGAGCCTCTAAAATAATAAAAGCCACTGCATAACCCGTACCGCCCACGCCAAAGCCATAACTGTGAAGTCCTTTTCCCAAAACAAAATTCACACCATACCAAGTCATTACCACACCACTAAAGCACACAACACTCCCCACAGCTAATCCAAACACTCCCCACCAACCAGCAATCCGGCCATGAATCACAAAAATATAAATCAACAAAGCAATGAGCGCCCAAGTCTCTTTCGGATCCCATCCCCAAAATCTCCCCCAACTATAATTCGCCCAAACCCCACCCAAAATCGTGCCTGCCGCCAATAACAAAACACCCAACTGCATCACACGATAAAGCCAATGATGCAACACAGAATCTTTCGCGGTTTCTTGAGGATGACGAATGTAACGAAATAAAACAATATGACCAAATCCCATTGCTAATGCAAAAGCTGCATAACTTAAAGTAATCGTCAACACATGCACCGTTAACCAAAAATTATCGCGCAACACAGGCACCAAAGGATCCAAACGATCCGGCATCGCCACCGGCATGCGACTTACCGCTAGTAAACACAAAAAACTTACTGGCAAAGCTGCTAAAAGATAAAGCGCATTGCGATAACGCAAATAAAAAAGAAAACCAAATAAACCCGTACCCAAAGCCACCCAAACAACCGATTCATACATATTCGTAACCGGAGGACGACCCGCAATCATACAGCGCATCGTGACACCCACTCCTTGCCATAAAATACCAGCAAAAGCAGCAGCAACTCCTATCCACTTCAGCCATTTTTTTAATCCATAATAGCCCATCAATAAAAATAAAAAAGCAACACCATAACTTACCATTGCCCAATCAAACGCATGCAAACGATAATAAGCATACTCAAATTGCAACATTTTTTCCTTGGGATAACGCTCCGGATTCAATGCTCGTAATTGACCTCGTAAAGTCTCAGCAGCCTGATTAAATTGTGTGAAATCTCCATGCTTATAACTAGCAATCATGGTAAGGAAAGGCCCCTCAACTGGCTTAACTTTTTCTGAATCGTTTTCCTTAAAAAATTCAAATAATGGCATCCACGCGATTTCCTTTGGTGTTAAAGAAGGCACAATTCGAAATGAAACACCTCTTACCCACTGACTAAATAAATCTAATCGTATCGCTACGTTTTCCAATTCTTGATCTTTACGAGACAAGGTTTCATTACGCTGCTTTTTTTCATGGACTGCCAAGACTTGTTGCGATAAAGACGGCACCTGCGTTAACTCATCAAAAGAAAAATATTTCCGTTCCGCGGCTAACCCCAAATCCTGCACTAAAGGTCGATATCCTACCAAAAGAAAAGGCTCCTTTTCCCAATCACGATCTTGCAAAAAAACGGAAAGCGCCATCTCATTCGCCGCCCACTTCTTTTTATCCGGCGCTTGATAAGTTGCCCGCCCATGCAATCGAATCACCATCTCACGCGCAAAAGTATACATCGGCTTGCGGCGACCTTGATCTTGTATTGCTAGTAAATCCCACTCTTTCAAGTTC
This sequence comes from Verrucomicrobiia bacterium, assembly GCA_019694135.1. Taxonomy (NCBI): domain Bacteria; kingdom Pseudomonadati; phylum Verrucomicrobiota; class Verrucomicrobiia; species Verrucomicrobiia bacterium. Next base: position 47,965 of record JAIBCM010000007.1, read on the forward strand.
CCAGCTTCTTTTGCTAGCAAAGATTCACCACTCCAAAAAATTATTACACACAAAATAATGAATTGAGAAAAAAATCGTTTCATAACAGTTTCCTAAAGTTTAGCACGAGGCGGTCGTAAATAAAACATGGTAAAAATCCCGCAGCAAATTAAAAGAGACCCCAACCATTTAAACAACCAACCCGGATCGCGCAAAATTTGCACAGTGCTTTGGTTAAGATTTTCTGGATTCCACGAAGCTTGAGAAATTTTGTAAGTTAGCCCCGTCCAAATTCGCCACCATCGATTCGGATAATTTGCCGGATGATTCATCCAACAAAAAGCTTCTATCGGTTCGGATAACCCAGACAATCGCAAATGACTTTTAAAACTGGCTGGTTCGTCCGTGCCCTCATTTCGTTCTACTTCAAAATCTAGTAATTCAGCAAACATAGGAAGCTTTTCCCATCGCCAAGTATAAGTGATTTCTAAAGGCACAGGTTCCAAAGGCAATGTCGTTTTCCATCCAAAAGCGATCCATTTTTCCATGATTTGATCGGCTTTCGTCACGCGAAGTTTAATACCTAACACAGGAATCTCATTCGGAAGCATATTTTTTGATGAAGACAAAGGCACAAAATCCGCTTCCAACTGGGCTTGCGGCAAAAGTTGCTGAACAGTCACCGTCCAATCCGCCCAGCCCGTTTTTAAAGCGGCTCCCACTTTAATTTCGCCCTGCGATTCACCTTCTTTGCGGGACATTAAATGATAATGCAGATGGCCATCGTCGGCATAAGAAAATGTCAATTGATTAGGCTGGTTTGGCATCTTTGTAAAAGCTTGGGCATCATTACTCTGTTGAAAAGAAATCGTGGCTAATCCTAAATTAAAAACGGATTGCTCACCACCATTCGCGATTAACCATTGCTCCAAACCCTGCCCCATCATGGCTGACTGTAATTTAATCTTTACCACAGGACGTCCTAATGAACCGATTTGATCCCTCGGTTTCCATTGGGTTGATAATGATTCGGAATAATCCACCACCTCAATTTTCCAACCGTTTTCTGTTGTCCACACCTTGCGCGGCTTTTCAGAGGTCGGTTTACGATTCAAAAACTCCAGGGGGAAAAGATATTGATAGGGCGAGCCTTGCTCCCACAAATGCAGTTGTCGCTCATCAACCAATAACTGATTGCGAGGCGGTTGCCCTTTAAACAACGTCATCGTTCCTTCAATCCCCCAAATGCGGCCAATAATCGATCCCACTAACAAAATAATAATGCCAAGATGCGTGATTAAAAAACCGGTATGATGCTTCTTCCAAGGCCAACGCGATAACGCCACTGCGCCTAAATTCACCGCCAACAACGCCAACCAAAAATTAAACCAAGGCGCTTGATAAATATAAGCGCGTGCCACCTTAGCATCGAAATTGGATTCATAAATCGTGCCAACAATACTCGCGATAATCAAAACCGCCAACAACGTCATGGCCAACTGAAGCGAGGCGCAATAACGAAATACTATGTTCTTTTTCCAGCTCAAGAGTTTAGAAAATAATCGAAAAAACCTTTTCTAGCAACTTTATCGACAATTATTTCGCATTTTTTACTTTTTATTTAAAGAAAAAATAATTTTTTCACCTTAAAAATAGATTTTTTCCCCATTTGAAGTTAAATTATTAATAGAAGATTAATCCGCAACAAAGCTTATGAAATTAATTATTACTACCAATCTCGGCCATTTAAAAGTTTATCAAGTTGAAAAAGAAATTGGCCAATCCACTCCCACCGTTCGGCTTGTGCAGGAACTCAACTTCCCAGATGCTCACCGGCATTATGACGATATGGTAACCGATCAGGCTGGTCGCTTCCCCATTGCTAATGGGGCCAACTCCAGCGCGATGGCCATTGGTGAAGAAAACGATTTTGAGATGGAAGTTAAACGACGACTCATTGATCAAATCGTGATTAATATGGAAAAATTCTTACACAACGGCCAAGGTCCTAAAGATTGGAACTTCGCAGCGCCTTCCGCCATTAACCACGCTATCTTGGAAAAATTACCTGTAGCGATGAAACAAAAACTAAGAAAAAATTTAGACAAAGATTTAACTAAGATTCCTCCTCTAAAAGTGCTTTCTTGCTTCGAAAATGCGGCTTAACCTGTAGCAAATCGAAGCAAATGATTCATTCGCGTAAATGTTTCTTCAGGAAACCCAATCGCTTTTTTGATTTGATAATCGCGCTCCAATACATTCGGCTGATTTTGCCATTGGCGAAACGTCTGCCAATCGATCAAACCTCGCATCCATGCCCAATGACCATAAATTAGCACGGGAAAATCGCTGCCATGAACCATGCGCTCGATCAAAGGCGATTCCAAAGCCCGTTTAAAGTAACGACTGCGAAAAGGAATATTAAACGCGCTATTGTCCGCATATAAATTGGAATATTGCGTCATGAGAAAAACTAATTTCTCTAGATAATTGGGATCAAACAAACCGCTTTTTGTGGCAGAGTGCGCAGCAATCACATTCACGCCGCACTCTAAAGGAAGACGCAAAACTTCGGGATCAGCATATTTTTTATTTAAAATAGGCAGCGTATGTTCGCCACCCGTGTGAGCCAATAAAGGTAAACGCACTTGCGCCATGCGTTCCCAAAATTTTTTATAACGCGGATTGTTACAATTAATATTATGACAGTTCGGCAAAATTTTCATCATCGCTGCTCCGCCCTCTAAGCATCGATCCAACTCATCCATCGCATCCGCACGAGTCGGATGAATCGAAACCGCAGGCAAAAATTCAGAATATTTTTTCGCGAGTTGCAAAACGTAAGAATTGGGAATGTGATAATTATTTTTTAGATCAATTCTTTTTCCTTGCTCGTCATAAACGTGTTCATGCGCCAAAATCACAATCGCATCGAGGCTGGAAGTTCTGACCAATTCCAACAAACGCTCAATATATTGTTGATCTAAATTTTTAATTTTTCTTAGCGGCGGCAATCCCAAGTGATGCAACATCCAATTAACCATCGGCAAACGCCATCCGGGCGAAAATTGACAACCATTACTTCCTAACTCATCACCAAGAATATGAACATGCCCATCGATTCGTTTCATAATCGGAATCGATTAATGATAGTTAATTTTTAATGAAAAAATTATTGCGGCACTTGCAATATTTGGCCGATCTTGATTCTGTCCGAAGAAAGATGATTGATCTTTTTTAATTTTGCCACAGTGGTGTTGTTCTGGTTAGCAATTCTCCATAAAGAATCACCGGCCTTCACTTTGTAATCCATGGTAGTCGTAGCAGAATCTGTGTCAGCAGCTGCAACATCATTTCCCATATCATTCACAGTTGTGGTATCAGTGGTATCGATCGGAGGATAATCGTTGCTAGTGTCATAAGAATCGGTAGACACAACATCATAAGGATAATCGGTTACTGGATCCGGCAAGTCATTTTGCGCAGTATCTTTATTCGAAGAAGCACAACCATTAAGAATCAAAACACCTGCCAAGGAGAGAAAAAAATATTTAGTCATGCAAGAAATCTAAAAAAGCTTTTTTTAATTAGCAAGAAAATCAGATGGGTTTTACAAAAAATTTACACTGCAAGTTTTTGTCTCGAAGTGAATTTTTTCAAAAATAATTTTTCCTTCAATCTCATGCATTGGAAGCCATTTAAATTAGTCCCTGTTATAAAAATAACATAGAGACAAAATGACCCTATCTTCGGCATTTAAATTAAAGTTATTTTTATTTCTAAACTATTTTGAAATCAATGATTAATAAAAATAAATCCGCCTTTCAAAAACTGGCATTATTCCTGCTCTATTCTATAATGTAGTTAGAAACATTTGCCTGACTTCAATGGCGACCGAAGAAAGGCAAAATAATAAGAGGTCGCCAAAAAAGGAGTTATATGAAAAGCTTAATGAACTGGGATCCTTTCCGAGAGTTGGAAGGTTTTCAAAATAGACTTTCTTCTTTTTTTGGAAGGACTCCTTTACAACTTTCACTCGGTGAAAGTGACGACGACACACGTGCCGTTTCTCAGTGGATGCCTGTGGTGGATATCTCCGAAGATGAGAAAGAGTATATCATCACTGCAGAACTGCCAGAGGTAAAAAAAGAAAACGTAAAAGTCACTGTTGAAAATGGTACACTGTGCATCACAGGAGAACGTTCTTTTGAAAAGAAAGAAAAAAATAAACGCTACCATCGCATCGAACGTTCCTATGGAAATTTCATGCGATCATTTGCACTACCAGAGGATGCGGATGGAGGCAAAATTGCCGCTGACTTTAAGGAAGGTGTATTAAAAGTGCATTTACCAAAAAGTGAGAAAGCTAAACCGCAAGAAATTGAAGTAAAAGTGCAATAAATTAGCGTTTCATCTTTTACTTGGAATCAGGCGTGTGAAAAAACGCGCCTGATTTTTTTGCGTTTTTTATCTTTTTCCGCTAAAAGAAAATGAGTCCATGCCTGTTCAATTTAAAGATTACTACCAAATTTTGGGCGTTTCCAAAACCGCCAATGATGACGAAATCAAAAAAGCATTTCGCAAACTCGCGCGTCAACACCATCCCGACGTCGCCAAAAACAAAACCGAAGCTGAAGCCAAATTTAAAGAAATCAACGAAGCTTACGAGGTTTTAAGCGATGCGGAAAAACGAAAAAAGTATGACACTTTAGGAGCAAACTGGAATCAAGCTAGCGGTTTCACACCACCTCCCGGCTGGCAAGGAGGCAACTATCGAACTGCTAGCGAAGGCGATTTTGAATTTAACTTTGGCGGCACAGGGTTTAGCGATTTTTTTGAAACTTTCTTTGGTGGACGCGCGGGTGATATGTTTGGCGCTTTTGGCGGGGAACGCTCGCGACAAGCAACCCATTCACAACGCGGAGGCGACATCGAAGGCGTGCTCATGGTCACATTAAATGAAGTGTTTCAAGGCTCGGTAAGACCCATTACCCTTCGCACCACCAATCCGCGCACGGGCCAGACCCAAACCCAAACCTTACAAGTGCGCATCCCGGCAGGAATCCAAGAAGGGCAACTCATCAAAGTAGCAGGACGTGGCAATCCCGGCATCGGTCGCGGCGCGTCTGGTGATCTTTATCTCCGCGTCAAACTCGAAAAACATCCCGACTTCACGGTTCGCGGACAAGATCTTTATTTTGATTTGGACTTAGCTCCTTGGGAAGCCGCTTTAGGTGCCAGCGTTTCCATTCCTACTATGGAAACACCCGTGACCGTAAAAATTAAACCTGGCACCAGTTCAGGACAAAAACTTCGTTTGCGCGAAAAAGGATTACCCAATCGTCAAGGTCAACGTGGCGATCTTTTTGCTCTGGTTACGATTCAAATACCTGCATCATTAACTCCTGAAGAAAAAACGCTTTGGGAAAAACTTGCCAACACTTCTATTTTTCGCCCGCGCTCATCAAAATATTAGCTAAAAAGCTCGCGATCTAGCGAACGATATTGCAACGCTTCAAATAAATGATCCTGATGAATCGACTCGGCATCAGCCAAATCTGCAATCGTGCGCGCGACTTTTAAAATGCGATCATAAGCCCGCGCCGAAAGATTCATATCCATCATTGCATTCTTCAACAATTCCTCACTATGCGAATCCAACAAGCAAAATTGGCGTAATTCTCTAGCACCCATTTGAGCGTTACAGGTTAATTTTTTCTTTATCTTAGAAAATCGCTCATGTTGTTTTTGACGGGCTTGTTGCACCCGCTGACGCACCGCCGCAGAAGATTCGGCAGGTTCAGAGCGTTGCGATAAATCAGAAATTTTTACTGCGCTCACTTCCACATGCAAATCAATGCGATCTAAAAGCGGCCCTGATATCTTTGACAAATAACGTCGAATTTCATTGGGCGTGGATTTGGAATCTTGAATCGATTTTCCATCCGGGGTGGGATTCATCGCCGCCACCAACATAATTTGTGCGGGAAAAGTCATCGAACCCGCAGCGCGTGAAATAGTAATCTTCCCTTCCTCCAGAGGTTGACGCATCACCTCGAGCACAAACCGTTTAAATTCCGGCAACTCATCCAAAAAAAGCACGCCATGATGCGCTAAGCTGATTTCGCCCGGCGAAGGATCTGCGCCACCACCAACCAGTCCCACATCCGAAATCGTATGATGCGGAGCGCGAAATGGCCGCTTTCTTACAAAAGAATTTTGATCATTCAACAATCCCGCAATGCTATGAATTTTAGTCGTCTCCAAAGCTTCATCCAAAGTTAACGGCGGTAAAATCGTAGGCAACCGTTTCGCCAACATCGATTTTCCCGAACCCGGTGGTCCTACCATCAAACAATTATGGCCTCCCGCAGCCGCAATTTCCAAAGCGCGTTTAACGTGCTGCTGCCCCTTCACCTCGCTAAAATCCACATCATGGTGATGATTGTGAAAAAAATTTGATAAATCAACCTGTTGCGGTAAAAGCTCAGTTTTTCCCAAAAGCCATTCCACCGTTTGACGCAAATTTTTTACCGGAATAGCTTCAATTCCTTCCACCACCGCTGCTTCAACTGCATTTTCTTCAGGAACAATCACCCCTTTCAATCCACGTCGACGCGCCTCCAAAGCAATGGACAAAACACCTCGCACCGAACGAATCGCGCCATTCAACGCCAACTCGCCAACAATATAATAATCCTGCAAACGTTGCGTTTCGAGCTGCCCGCTCGCTGTTAAAATGCCAAGCGCCATGGGCAAATCAAAACTCGGCCCCTCTTTTTTCAAATCAGCAGGCGCGAGATTGATCGTCGTGCGACCTAAAGGAAATTTGAACCCACTATTTTCCAAAGCCGTTTTCACGCGATCACGACTTTCTTTCACACCTGTGTCGGGCAAACCTACTATGACAACAGCCAATAAACCCCGACCCTCGTTGACCTCAATTTCAACAGGGACCGCATCTACGCCACAGGTAGCTGCGCTTAAAACCTTGGCGACCATAGAAGTTAAGTCTAATAAAGAGTAAAAAAGTGGCGAGTTTTATCTTTCAATGAAACCTTACTTACTTTGGATCTTGATTGCAATCAGCGCTCTGCTGCATGGCATCCTTTTCTTTTTTTTAAGCGGTTATTCTTTTTGGCAATTTTCTCATAAAAAAGCTGGCGACACTTTTGAAAAAATAGCAATGGTGCAATTAACTAATCTTGAAAAACCTCAATCAACAACCCTTTTAGCTCCCATCTCAACTCCTTCGCAAAAAAACGATCCTTCGACAAAAAAAATATCGCAAGAAAATTTACAAAGCCTGGCAAAAACGCTTCAACCTTCAGAAAATATTTCAAGACAGATTGCAGATCAAAAATCAGAAAAAGCTCAAGATCAACTATTCGGCATTACTAGCGAAGGATTTCGTTTCGTTTATCTCCTCGATGTTTCGGGCAGTATGCTAGAAAAAGCTGGCGCCTCAACTCGCTTGGATTACGCGAAACAAGAAATCAAACGCGCCATCACTCAACTACCCGAAGAAGCAGAATTTAATATTCTTTTATTTGCCGATCGCGTTTCCGCTTTTTCGCCACAATGCTTGCCCGCTACCGCCTTCATGAAAAAAAAGGCTTTCGATTTTTTAGACCGAGACACTTCTCTAGGAGGGGTAACCGATATTGTCGGAGGATTGGGGATGGCATTACAACAATGGCCAGATGTCATTTTTCTATTAACCGACGGCGCCTCAAACACCTCGGAAGATATTTTTCGATCTCAATGGCAATATCTTTATCACCAGAGCCACAGTCGCACACAAATCAGCGTCATCGGCTTTTTGTTGGATGCTCAACAAGAAAATTTACTGCGAGAAATAGCAAGCCTCACCCAGGGCAAATTCTGGCACTGGAAAGGGGGATAGCTAATTTTCCTCAAATTAATTAGAAGCATCTCCCTGAATCACTATTTCCCCTTGAGAAGGAATGCCCAGTTGCACTCCGTTCTTAGGATTAAAAAGCATTATTTTAATGCTTTCATCATTTTCCACAATCCCATCTTCTATAATACTAAATTGCACCGCCGCGATGGATTGACCCGATTCAAAATGGATAGTTCCTGTTTTAGCCAAACCATTTAAAATTTCATAATCCGCACCAACCTGAGCAGTCCCTTCGATTTTGTAATCAATACTAACTGCACCATCCGTTCCATTTTCTCTAACAATATAAAATTCCGTTACGTCACCCTCGGTAATTTCTGAAAATTCGTTTTGCAACTTTAAAGTACCGGGTTGTGATCCATTTTTAATAATGGTTGTCGCTGTTGAGCCTAAAGACTGTGCCGATTGAGGAATGAGTTTTAGACTATAAAATTCATCACCCTCAGCTATTTGATCTGCAACAACCTCCAAAGCAATCTGCCACACTCCTTCAGATTTCGCTTGAAAAGAAAGGTCCGTTGAATAAGCCACATAATCTAAATCATTTTCTTCTCCTTTAGCGGTGCCATCTTTTGTTACAAAATGAACATTTTCTTTTTTGCGAAATCCTTTTCTTGCAATTTCCACCATATAAGTTTTAGCACCTTCTGTTACTTCATAACTATTAATGGCATAGCCAGGGTACTTATAGAAAAAATATTGAGTGGGTTCATTATCCTCGATTAATAAATCAGCAGTTTTTTTGTTATTTAATGTTGCACCCTTAACATTAAAAAGTGAAATATTAGCTTTTTCCAATAATTCCGTTATCGCATCATCAATCAAAGTGATAGTAAAAGATTTCGTACCACTTTCGCCATCTTTCCATGTTAAGGAACCTCCTGGCAAGAACAGATAATCCTGACCCGCTTTTGCAAAAGTTGGCCCCTCAAAAAGTGACGACACGCTATATTGAACACTGGCCGGCCCAAAACTTCCTCCCTTTCTTACTGCAGTTACCGTCACTTTACCGATGGATTCATAAGCCACAAACTCTGGCAAAACCAATTCAATAACACCTGGACTATTATCGACAATGGAAACAGCACACTCTTGCTTACTGCCAAGTGCCATTCCTTGAGGATTTGAAAGTTTAATTGTAAAAGTTTCTTCTCCCTCAATCATCCCATCTTTATTAACGAAAAACACAATCGCCTTTTCTAATTGCCCTGCAGAAAAATTCAGAACCCCCTGACTCAGAGTAAAATCCTGACCTGCTTTGGCGCTGCCATTAATAACTTGATAAGACACACTGGCTGCATTGGCTGCTCCATAACGCCTGACTAACACTGAATGAATCATCACCGTCTCATCAGCTACGTAATTACTGGAAATAAATTCAACTGGTCCTTGAGCTACATTTTTAAGAGCACGAAAAGCATTTAATCGCCCTCCTGTAACACACTTGCCTTGCAAGGAATTTTTCTTATCAACACTCTCCAAAATCTCTTGTTTAATCTTGGCATAAGACCACTCTGGTTTTTTACTTTTAATTAAAGCCGCAACCCCAGCCACCAACGGAGCTGCCATAGAAGTTCCACTTAAATGATCATAGCCACCAGAAGAAACCGTACTGTAAATGTAATCACCTGGCGCAGCCAAATCAACGTTAGTCTTGCCATAGTTAAACTCTTCATCAAATTCATCATACCGATCCGTTCCTGTTACAGCGATAATGTTATCAAATGAAGCCGATGCAGGATAAACGGGCGTTTCATCATTATCAGAAGAATCATTGCCTGCAGAACATACCACCAAAATTCCTGCAGCCTTAGCCTTTTCCAGTGCTTCCTTTTCATCAAGACCATAAAAAGCACCACCGAAAGAACAATTCAAAATTTTAACACCTTGATCAATAGCATAGTTAACCGCACTCAAAAATGCATCACTGTAGATACTTTTTACATTACCACATTTTAAAGCCATCAACTTTACTGTCCAGTTAACTCCAGCAACTCCCACGTTATTATTTCCCGCTGATCCAATAATTCCTGCAACATGAGTTCCGTGAGTGTCGCTATCCATCGGATCACCATTATCTTTCCAAAAATCATAGCCATAAACATCATCCACTAACCCATTACCGTCATCATCTAATCCATTATTGGCAATTTCCTTTGTATTTTTCCACATATTAGGTGCTAAATCAGGATGATTATAAGCAATTCCAGTATCAATAACTCCAACAACAACACTGGCACTTCCCTTAGTGATTTCCCAGGCTTCAGGAGCATCAATATCAGCATCAGAAAAATTTTTCCAATACCAATCCCCTATTACACTCTCCTGCCAATGTAACCCCCACTGCTTTTTAAAATTAGGATCATTCGGCACGGCATCTAAAAACTTAACATAATTTTCACTCACCCTTTTAACTATTGCGGAATGATCGTTAAAATAAGTGATAGCCCTTGGCAAAGTCTCAAAATTCAAACTTTTCAACTCAACCACATAAGCATTTTCACCATAAATTTTTTTCAAAATTTTACCTTCGCAACCCAAAATAATATTTCGCAAATCACTTTCCTTGCTTCCCTCACGCAACCGAACAATCACCTGGTTTGCCACTTTAACTTGGGAAACTTTTTGCACACCTCCTGTTCCACGCACGTAAGAAGTTTCAACCAAAAGATAAGTGTGATCCAAATTAATAATCTTTTTTACAACAAAATTTCCTTTGTCATCATTTCCAGTCGAACTCAAAAGAGGAGTAGAATTTTCGAAATTAGATAACTCATCTGAATATGTTTTAAAAATAAAAATAAAGTTAAGTAAATAAACTATTAATATTAATTTTTTAATAAAACCCTCCTTCGCCATATTGTTTAATAATAAAACACAGCCTCAAACAAAAAGCAACGAATGCAAAAGGAAATTTAAAGATTTTTAAACTAGGTCCTATTAACTGACCTACAAGGTCTGCAAAAATCTTACTAACTGCTCGCGGCTCGGGCTAATAGCTTGCCGCACATAAAAGCCGCTAGTCGCCACACCTAGCTGCAACGATTGCGCTAAATCACACCCCAACAAACGTCCAATACAATAACCGGCATTAAAATGATCCCCAGCGCCTGTAGAAATTTTAGGATTAGCCGTGTAAGGCCCCGCAACCACCGCCGTAGCTCCTTGCGAATCCGCAGCTACAGCATAAGCTTTAGGATGAATCACGCACCCATGAGTGCCTAAGGCTTTATTGATTTTCACTGCTAAATCCACAACTAACTTCTCCCCTTTGCCTGATGTCTTAACATTCAAAGCCTTTGCAACTTGCAACGCCTCCTTCTCACTAAATCCAACCGTCACGTCATGATGTGACTGAAATTTAGCCACTAACTTTAAATAAGTGGAAATATCAGGATTCGATCGCTTTTCCGGATCGCCCAAATCAAAAAAGAGCATCTTCCTTACCGCTGCAGGCTTAGCCAAAATGTCTGTTTGCAACTTCTTCACCGTCGTCGTCAAATGCGGCAACATGCTCCAATTACTCATCGCCACAAACCGCGCCGCATCCCACAATTTGCGCCACGTCGTTTCTCCAATTCGCTTACGAATATTTTCATAAGTCACCTCACCCACATTCGCGTGTTTCCCGAGAAATAATTTTCCATCATCAAATTCCAATGCATCCGTCAGGGCCGGTTCCGCCACCCCCAAAACATTCGCCCGCTTAGAAAACTCTGCAAACACGGGATGCACCTTGGGATAACCCGTCATCCCACAATAAGTTACCGGAACACCCAAAGAAGACATAGCAAAAGCCATAACCGGCCCATAGCCACCCACCTTGGTTCCCATGGACACGACTTCTAAGTTAGCGCTCTTGCCCGCCGAAGCGCCTACTCGTTGTCCGAACGCTTTCAACGTCTTAACACGAGTAAACTCAGTCGCCGACTTGCGAGTATCCACCACATGATAAAGATGATCCACAAACCCATCGAAACCCAACAAAGCCGGCGTGCGTTGAAGCGCCGCGCGCGAACCAATCAGTTTTTCTGCAGTTTGACGTGCCAACCGGGAAGAAGAAGCGGTATTCATAATTTAAAAAATAAACTTAACCCCTTAGCCAAAAAGATTTAAAAAGCAATTCTAAAGTTAAGAGTTGTTAAATTTTGCCAATAGACTAACTTTTAAAGCCTATTTGTTTTATGATGGAAGTAACACCCCCTCAAACTCTTAAAACGCGGCTCCTAAAAAAAATGGTGCTCCTAAGCTGCCGATTCCCCTGGCTAACCCTTGCCCTAGCTATTCTTCTAGCAGCAGGCGGCCTTTTTCTTACCCTTACCCGCCTCGGCTACCTTTCCAACCCCAACGACCTCATCCGTCACGACGCCATCTTTCATCAATATTATCTTAACTACGTGAAAGAATTTAATGTAGGCGACGAATTTCTCATCATCATTAAAGGCCCCAATCCCAACCAAAATAAAGCCTGTCTAGAATATCTGGCCAACCAATTTGAAAATAGCCAACGATTCGAAAAAGTTTTTTATCGCATCGACTTTTCGACCTTGGAAAAACGTTTCCTCCTCTTTCTCCCTACCGCCGAACTCCAGGCCATGGAAACCAACCTCAACCAATTCATAGGTCTCATGGCCCAAAACAACACTCCTGTTCTCGATCTCAACGCCATGCTTAATCGCGCCAATGCTATGTTCGACGAAAAATTTTTGCGCGAAGAATCCAATTGGGACGAATTCAAACCTTTCGTCACCCAATTCGTTGGCAGCCTCAACACGCTCGCCGACCAAATCGAAGGCAAAACCGATCAAAAACAAGCCCCATCCGTCGCTGGACTCATGGGCATGCAAGGCAACCTAAGCGATCTGGAAAAACTAAAAACCGAACATGAATACCTCACTTTCGACCAAGGTAAAATCTGGCTCATGATGCTTCGCCCCAAAGAAAAAGACGAAACCGCTTTATCCCCACACGCCAAAAATATTACCTTCACCCGAGACATTATCGCACAAACTCGCACACAATTTCCCGATCTTACCATCGGCCTCACCGGCGAACCCGTTTTAGATGCCGACCAAATCGAAAGCAGTATGACAAGTGTGGCTTGGGCTACCGTCATCACTCTCGTGCTCATCGCCGCTCTATTTTTACTTTCCTACCACGAATTTGGACGCCCCTTCCTCGCCATTTCAACCTTAATTATCGCCACTCTTTGGACCTTTGGCTTTACCGTCTTAACCGTTGGCCACCTCAATATCATTTCCAACGCCTTCGCTGCTATGATCCTGGGTCTTGGCATCGATTTTAGCATTCAACTCCTCGGGCGCTACGAAGAAGAACTCAGCCGTGGCCTATCCTATCTCGAAGCACTCCAAGAAGCCGTGGGTCATACCGGCAACGCTGTTTTAACCGGCGCCATCACCACCGCTGCCGCCTTTTACACCATGTGTTTCAACGATTTTTCTGGCCTGGCAGAACTCGGCATCATCTCTGGCACCGGCATCCTCCTATGCGTGATCTCCACTCTCTTCGTTTTTCCTGCTTTCCTCACTATTTTAGATCGCAACCGAAAAAACCTCTCTCAAACCACCGCTCCCAACCACTGGCGCGCCGGCTTCCTTCTCAAACAACCTTTCGCCAAACATCCCGGCCTCGTCGTTGGCAGCACAGTTATCTTAATAGGCCTTGCTATCTTTTACGCCTTTCGAGTCAGCTTCGATTATAACCTCTTGAACTTACAAAATCCCAAGCTCGAATCGGTCCGTGTCGAACATGAGCTTCTCGCATCACAAGCCAACTCCGTTATCTTCGCCGTCTCCACCGCCACCAACTTGACTGAAGCGCGGCAAAAAGCCGACCAATTCAAAGCCCTACCCACCGTTCTCAACGTCATGACATTGACCGAAGTTTTACCCACTCAACAAGAAGAAAAGCTAACCGTTGCCCGACGCATCGTAAACCGACTCAAACAACTCAACCTCGACACCGACATTTCCGATAAAGTGGACGTCCCCCGAGCCCAACACGAACTTTCCCAGCTTTTACAACAATCGCGAGAAGCCGAAAATCAAGCTCGCAAATACACTCTCCTCTCCAAACGCGCTCGCGACGCCCAAGCCACCTTTGCCAAACTCATCCCCGCCTTGCAACGCGCTGTAAACGCCTTCAAAGGTCAAAACCAAGAAGAACTCGGTCGACGACTCAACGCCTACCAAGTCAACCTTTTCCAAGAAATTCAAAAAGCCCTCCGCTGGCTAGCCTCGCAACAAACCGATCGCGGCATCACCGAAGAAGATATCCCGCTCCAACTCAAAGACCGCTACATCGGCCAAACAGGAAAAATTCTTTTAGAAATCTATCCCAAAGAAAACGTTTGGGATCGCGAGCCCAGCGAACGTTTCGTCAAAGAACTCCGCTCCATTGATCCCCAAGTCACCGGCACACCCGTTCAAAACTATGAATACCTAGCCGTGCTCAAAAGATCCTTTGAACAAGCCGCTTGGTATGCCCTCGCCGTCATCTGCACCGCCATTTTCTTGCATTTCCGCAGTCTAAAATCTCTTCTTTTAACCCTCACCCCACTTGGCCTTGGCATCCTCTGGACCTTGGGCCTCATGGGACTCATTAACCTTCGATTTAATCCAGCTAACATCATCACACTTCCCCTCGTTATCGGCATCGGCGTCGCCTACGGCCTTTACGCCGTCGACCGATTTAAAGAAAATCCCAACAAAACCCTCTTCGACACTAGCACAGGCAAAGCCGTTTGGCTTTCCGCACTCACCACCATTTTCGGATTTGGCTCCCTCATCCAAGCTAGTTATCGCGGCATCTCCAGTCTCGGCCTCCTCATGACCTTAGGCGTCAGCATGTGTCTCATCACTAGCCTTTACGTCCTGCCCGCCTTCTTAAAATTTTTCAGTAGAAAAAAAGCTAGTGCTAGCTAAAAATAATTTCCCCTCCTGCATTGCTCCTAAACCTAAAAAGGTTAACACCAAAAAATTAACGAGCCAATTCTCAGTAATTCAATTTTTCCGTTTCTAAGTGGCCTCTAACTTTTCAAGTAAGTTAAAATTTCCTGTGCCAATTTTTTGCTTATACCCGGAATTTTAGCTATTGCTTCCACAGACGTTTTTTTGAGGCGATCCACACTTCCAAATGTTTTCAGTAGCGCTCGTTTTCGAGCATCGCTCACCCCAGGACAGTCATCCAGGAGGCTTTCCGAAATACGTCGTTTCAAAAGGAGTTGATGATATTCGTTGGCCACGCGATGCGCTTCATCACGAATGCGCTGTAACAGTTTTAAGGCACCGGTTTCATGACTCAAAATCAAAGGTTCAAGTTTTTCAGGTAAATAAATTTCTTCATTTTCTTTTGCAAGGCCCAAAATGGCCGGCGGCAAAACTTTGAGTTGTTGAAATGCTTTTAAAGCGGCGCTGAGTTGTCCTTTTCCTCCATCCACTACAATAAGATCAGGCAAACGTTTGAGTTGAATTTCGGTTAAGATGGGAGTGGTATTTTCAGAAAATCCTAAAACTCGGCGATAGCGACGATAGATGACTTCTTCCATGCTCGCAAAATCGTTCTGACCCACAACGGTTTTGATGCGGTAACGGCGATATTGATAGCGATCGGGTCGACCATTTTTAAAAACCACCATGGAAGCCACTTTGTGAGTGGTAGAAATATTAGAGATATCAAAGCATTCGATATGTCGCGGAATTTTCCTAAGGGTTAAGCATTGTTTTAACTCTTCCAGATCACGTTCAGGAATGATGGTGGTGGGAATTTCTCGCTGAAATCGTCGTGATGGACGCGTGGTTTTTTTTAAATCAGCGATCATATCACGCAACATGGCTGCGCGTTCAAAATCCAGGCCAGCTGCCGCTTTTTGCATTTCACTGTTGAGTTCAAATTGCAACTGACGTGATTGTCCCTCCAGAAAATCGCACGCTTCATGAACTTTGTTTCGATATTGCTCCTGGGAAATTTTTGCGACGCAGGGCGCGGAGCAGTTTTTGATAATGTGATCCAAACAATGTTTGTAATCTTTTTCCGTTGGCACAGTAGGCTTGCAAGAGCGCAAACCAAATTTTTTTCGCATCAAGTTCAAGGTGCTTCGTAGCGCTCCGGAATGGGCAAAGGGTCCGAAATAGCGTGCTCCATCTTCTTTTTTGAGGCGAGTCAGGGTAAAGCGCGGATAAGGCTCGTTCAAATTGACTTTAACCAAAAGAAATCGTTTATCATCGCGAAAACTGATATTATATTTAGGGCGATATTCTTTAATCAATCGACCTTCCAATAAAATCGCTTCGGGTTCCGAACGAACGGTGTGTGTTTCGATGTGCCATATACTTTCGACCAGTGCACGCGTTTTCCAATCGGAAGCAATTTTTTTTCGTGAAGCGTGAAAATATTGGCTAACGCGCTTGCAGAGATCACGCGCTTTACCCACGTAAATGATACGGTTCAGCCGATCTCTAAAAAGGTAAACTCCCGGTTGGTGAGGAATAGCCTTTAAAGTCGAAGCTAAATCAGGAAAGGATGATGGAGTAGCACTCATCATCCTTATATTTTAACAGAAAACAAGCAATCTGCGAATGCGTTTTCTATTTTCTACTTTTGTTTTTTACTCTCTTTTTGATCTTTGTTTTGGTCTTTTTCTTGACCTTTAATATCTAAGAGTTCCACTTCAAAAATGAGAGCAGAGTTGGGTTCAATCTTATCACCGGCACCGCTTTCGCCATAAGCCAGATTGGGAGGGATAAAGAGCTTCCATTTGGAGCCAACCTTCATGAGTTGAAGAGCTTCTGTCCAGCCACGAATCACACCAGAAACAGGGAAGGTAGCAGGTTCGCCGCGTTTGATTGAGCTATCAAACTCTGTTCCATCAATCAATGTGCCAACATATTCGGTTGTTACTACATTAGTTGATGCAGGTTTAGGTCCTGTGCCTTCTTTGAGAACTTGATATTGCAAGCCGCTTGGTAAAGTCACAATGCCTTCTTTTTTGGCGTTTTCTTTAAGAAAAGCTTCGGCTTTAGCTAGGTTGTTAGTAGCCTGTATTTTTTGTTTAGCTTGGCGACGGGCAATTAATTCCGTGCGATAATTCATAATAACTTTCTGCATCGCTTCATCGGTCATTAAATTGGTTTCACTCTGAAATCCATCTTGCAATCCAGCTTGCAACTCCGAAAGAGTAAGACCTTCTGTGGAACGTTTTAAATTTCTTCCAATATCCACGCCAATACTGTAGCTGGCTTGTTCATCCGCTGTTTCAAGTTTGACAGATTCTTGAGAATTTTTATCAGACATCATAGAATTTGAATTTTCTGCCTTTTTTTCGCAACCGGAAAAAAGGGCAACGCTAGCTAACAAAGCAAATGGTAAATAATTTTTCATATAATTTGTGACTAATATATGGCAAAGAACTATATAACAGGGAAGTTTATTTTTTTAAACGGTTCTTTTTCATCTCAGCCTGTTGTCGAGCCATTTCCATCATCGCTTGCCATCGACTTTTAGGGCGATGAGTTTTTTTGAGTTCTGGCGGAGGTTTCGCCATGTTGTGGTAAGTTTGATAAACGCTCACAAGATTTTGCACCGTCCAATAAAGCGCAAGCGCCGAAGCATAATTATAACAGAACACAACAAACATTAGCGGCATTAGTTTCATGATAGCAGCCTGCCCTTTATCCATGCCAGTATTGGGCATGATACTCGTTTGCCAAAAAGAGGTTGCGCCCATAACCAAAGGCAACGGATTAATAGGAAATCCAAGTAGGTGAGCAACTGTATCTGGCTGAGAAAGGTCTTGAATCCACAGAAAATGCGCGTCCCGAAGCTCTACAGCGCTTCGTAACATGGCATAAAAACCAAAAAAGACAGGAATCTGGACGAGCATAGGGAGACACCCTCCCATCGGATTGATGCCATAAGTGCGATAGATTTGCATCATTTCTATTTGAGCTTTTTGCGGTTGATCCTTGTATTTTGTCTGCAACTCCTTGAGCTTCGGCCCCAGCACTTGCATCTGTTTCATCGTGCGATTGGCTTTCGATTGAAGCGGCCAAAAAATGCCTTTGATCAAAAGCACCATCAAAATAATCGCAACCCCATAATTATGAACAAAGCGATGTAAAAAATTCATCGTGTTCAATAACGTGACACTTACCCATGACCAAAGTCCAAAATCCATTACTAACTGTTTTTGGCCACCTAACTTAACTAAACGTTGATACTCTCGGGGCCCGGTATAAAGTTCGAGAGACAAATTCTTTTCCCCTGTTGAAGGCAAGCTAAACCCCGGCATAAGCCCCCAAATTTGGGCGCCCTTGGGAATCTGACTTTGTTGCGGCTCAAATCGCGGCAAATCCACCTCTTCAGCACGATAACCTAAAAATGGAACCTTTTTCGACTCTAACAAAGTAACAAAAAATTGATTACGGCTGGTAAGCCATTGTATGGAATGCATTTTGTCAATGACAGAACGCGCCTCGCGAAAAGTGATAAAAAGGAAACTACCTTTATTAAAAGCTGTGATCCTTTCATGGGTTGATTTGTCGCCATCGAACCAGTCCCAACCAATATAAAGCGGCAGATCATTTTTATGAATCGGAAAAGTCGTGCCACAATTAATATAAAAATCCGGAACGGTTACCGAATTCGGAGTGATATTTAAAAACTTAAATTCTGCCCTGGCCGTATAATCCCCCGTCAGCGTGATTTGCTTGCGAAGTTTGAGTCCGGACTGAAGTTCGGTTTCCAGCAAAACTTGATTAGAAGAAGCCATTAAAAGATTGCCTGAAGAAAGATCCGGTACTTGGTTCGTGCCCGTGTTCCAGGTTTGTAAAATAGGCCCTCGACCTAAAGCATTTAATGCCACGCGTTTCTCTTCTTCACCACGATGTTTTTTTAATAACGCTTGTCGAATTCCTGATCCTTCCGTCACGATTTCGTAATCCACATAATCATTTTCTAAACGGGCCGCTGTGCGCGCTTTTTCATAAACAGAAGGAAGTTGCGGACTCGGTGTTGCAGTAGAAGGACGAAGTTCTGGCGTAGGAGGCGACACAGCGAGGGCCTCATTAGTAGCCGTAACAGTTCCAGGCGGGAGTGGTTTCGGGGGCCAAATATGTTGAACCAAAGGCCCCCAAACCAAAATAAGACCCGCACAAATTAAAATAACTAACAAAGATTTTTTATCCATGATGCTTCGAACTCGTTAAAAATGTTTCCGGCACAGGATCGTAACCCGTAGTGCCCCAAGGATGGCAACGAAAAAGTCGATCCACCGCCAAATAGCCGCCTCGCCAAAATCCAAATCTTTCAATCGCCTGCTGCGCATAAATCGAACAACTCGGCTCATGACGACAACCGCAACCCGATCCTAAACAAGCTCTTAAAACCGGAGAAATGGCATAACGATAGCCCTGCAACAAAGCGAGCGCCAAAGCTTTCATCGGATTTTTAAAAAATTTGCCTTTTCCCATAATTTCAAAAGATCATTACGCAAAATATCATATTTCAAATTCTTGGCGTTTGGTTTCGGAATAACAAGAATATCTTGAGTCGACAAAAACTCATGCTGATGAACACGAAACGTTTCACGAATTAAACGACGAATTCGAGATCGCTCGCTCGCTTGCCCGTAACGTCGACTCGTTATAATACCCAAACGCGACATAGTGACAGCAGAATCAGAGTGAAACATCACAGTAAAATAACGACTATAAAAGGTTTTGCCATGGGTTTGGACACATTGAAATTGTGCCCGAGTCCGAAGACGCTGATAAGAGCGAAAGAAATGACGCGAAGAATCAGCCAATGGATTAGTGATTATGACGTCGATATTTTTTCTCTGTGCCCTTAGCAACCAGTCGTTTGCGACCTTCTTTACGTCGACGCTTTAAGATAGCGCGACCCGATTTGGTTTTATTGCGAGCACGAAATCCATGTTGACGCACACGGCGTCGTTTCGAAGGCTGATAAGTTCTTTTCATAACAATTTATACAAATTAACAAGTGGCCAGAGTGTCAAAGAGCGCTGTTCTTGTCAAATCTTAGGTAATATAAAAAAACAACTCTTTGCTCGTTCGACTTTGCGCCTTTTTTCCTTTAAGCTAATCAAAATTATGGGCGAAGTTTTTTTAAAGGTGAATATTGCAAAACAAATTTTAAAACTTTACCAGGGAAATTCATTTCAACAATCCTACCCCATTTCCACTTCTAAATTCGGTTTAGGATCAGAACCCAACAGCTTCAAAACCCCTTTAGGGTGGCACGTCATCGCAAAAAAAATTGGAGAAGGATTGCCCGCAGGCGCCGTGTTACGCTCTCGCGAATGGACCGGAGCAATATGGAACTTCGAAGACCCTTACCAAAGCGATGAAGATTTGGTATTAAGCCGAATCTTATGGCTAGATGGCGTGGAACCTTCCAATCGCACTAGTTTTGAACGCTATATCTATATTCATGGCACCAATCAAGAATATGAAATCGGCACACCCGCTTCACACGGTTGCGTGCGAATGAAAAATCAAGATATCATAGAACTCTTCGACAAAATCCCCGAAGGCACTAAAGTAAATTTGGTAGAAAATTAATATGATGTCACTAGAAGATCAGTTTCATGATATTTTAAATAAAGCAAAAAGAGGCCTAAATCTTTCGGATCACGATCTGATTAAAAAAACTGGGTTACGCGAAACCGATATCCAATCTTTATGCAATGGACAGCTAACCGATACGAATCACTTAAAAAAAATGGCTCAAGTTTTATCTTTGGATGCGGAAAGTCTTCTTGCTATCGCGCAAGATTTCTGGCAACCCCAGTCTGTTCACGTCGAAGGATTGCAACAATTTCAATCCGCTTGGGGAGACATGACGGTAAATACTTATCTTCTTCACAATCAAACTACGGCTATTGCCTTTGACACCGGCACCGATGCCCAAGCCATGTTGGATTTCATAAAAAAACATCATCTTCAACTTGAATCCCTCTTCATCACGCACACTCATGGAGACCATATTTTTGAATTGGATCGCATCCGAGAAGCCACTCAAGCTCAAACCTGGGTTTGCGAAAAAGAAAATATCTCTGGCGCTCAAACCTTTGAAGCAGGCCACCTCTTTTCTTTCGGCACTTGGAAAATTGAAACCCTGCTGACCCCAGGCCATTCACCTGGAGGGACTACCTACGTCGTGAAGGACATAAAACAACCCTTAGCCTTTGTGGGTGATGCCCTGTTCGCGGGTTCGATGGGCAGCGTGGCTGCCCCTTATTATCAATCCGCCCAGGAAAATATTCGAAATAAAATTTTAACTTTGCCCGATTCTACCATTCTTTGCCCCGGTCACGGCCCTGTGACTACCGTAGGCGAAGAAAAAAATCACAACCCATTTTTTGCCTCTTTTTTTAAATCCTAACCTTAACTTATGTCATCTTTCTGGGATAAAAAACAACGCGTGATGCAAGAGCGCCTGTTCCGGCAACTCAAAGCAGACCCGACTCATCCTCTCGACGTTTATCGGCAATTTGTGCAAGGAGAAAATCGACGTATTCAACGCGCCCACCAACAAGGCGCCGAAGGGCGCAGCACAGCTCATGAAAAAAGTTTGGTGATGGAAATTTTATTGAAACAACTTTGGGCTGAAGCTTTTTCTTTTCTCGAATCTTCAAAAAAAAATCGACCTCCACTCGCTTTAATGGCCCTAGGTGGTTTTGGACGAAATGAACTCAACCCCTTTAGCGACGTGGATGTAATGTTTCTTCATGACTTGAATCGCCTCTCGAAAGAAAAAGAAATTCAAATGAGCATCGAGCGCATTCTCTATATGTTATGGGACATGGGTTTAAAAGTGGGCCATGCCACACGCACCATCACAGAAACCTGTGAAATTGCTAATGAAAATCTCCAATCCAAAACAGCGCTCTTAGACTTTCGTTGCATCGCAGGTGATGAAAAATTATGTCAAAACTTTAATAAACAATTCTTTGCCAAATGCATTACTGGTCGCGAAGAAGAGTATGTTGCCTGGCGACTAGAAGATCAAATGTTGCGACATGAACAGCAAGGCGGATCCGTCTTCATGCAAGAACCGCACATCAAACAAGGTTGCGGAGGATTGCGCGATTATCATCACCTGCTTTGGGTAAGTCATTTCCTAAAAAACTTCCAATCCACTGATGATTTAGTGCGCGCCAATTTTTTAACCAAAGAAGAACATAAACCTTTGGAGCGCGCTTACGATTTTCTAATGAGAACTCGCAACGAACTTCATTTCTTATCAGGACGATTAAATGATAAAATGACGTTGCCAATCCAAAGCCAAATTGCCACAGGCTTAGGCTACGATCAACGCCCCCCCATCCGACGAGTCGAAGCGTTTATGCGCGATTATTATCGCGCGGCACAAACCATTTTTTTCTTAACCAACGCTTCAGCTCGACGATTAGCCGAATCAGTCGGAAAACGAAAAAAATGGTGGTCATTTCAAGGCTTTTCTCACACTCGCACACGCACCGAACGCATGGAGGGATTCACCATTCGGGGCAACGAAATTCTTTGCGAATCCGAAAAACTTTTTCAAGACGAACCCATTAAAATGGTCAAAGTCTTCTTAATTGCACAACAACGAAATCTATCACTAAACGATGATCTCTTGCGATTAATTCGTCGCAAAGTGCCACGCCTGGGAAGACGCCTAGCTTATACACGATCGGCCCATGAAATATTATTTGAAATTTTGAGTCATAAAGGACAAGTCGGTCGCATTCTTCGCCTTATGCATCAATGTGAACTCTTAGGCAAGATCGTGCCCGAATTTGCGCCCCTCACTTGTCTGGTCCAGCATGAATTTTTTCATCGCTACTCAGCGGATGAACATACACTCATGTGCATCGAACAACTCGATGCTCTCATGAACATGAAACAATTAAAAGGAGTTGAACCCTATCAAAAACTTTTAAAATCCATCGAAGATCCCATGGTCTTATACCTAGCACTTCTGCTTCATGACACAGGTAAATCCCAATTAAACAAAGACCATTCCGAAGTCAGCGCTTTCAATGCAGTGCGAGTTGCTAAACGCATGAAACTTTCGCCTGATCGACTGCGAACCCTTGCGTTTTTAACAGATCACCATCTCACCCTGTCAGAAATCGCGCAACGTCGTAACATCGAAGAACTCGAAACAATCGCCGATTTTGCTAAAATTGTAGAAACCGAAGAAAGATTAGATTATTTGATGTTGCTAACCTATGCCGACGGTCGTGGAACAACAGGCGGTGTCGGTTGGTCAGATTGGAAAGAGGGACTCATCTGGCAACTCTACGAAAATACCAAAGCCCAATTCAGCGGCAGTCCCGAATTCGAAAAAAGATGGCAGGAAAAAGCTGCACAACTCAAAACACAAGTCATGGAATACGTTTCCAAAACGGTGGATCCAAACGAAATTGATATTCATCTCTCTTGTTTACCACTGCGTTACATGCAGATCACCTCGGAACGCTTGATCGCCTTACACATTCAAGCCATTCACCAATTTCTAAAATTGCAACAGCGAGAAAACGCCAATCTGCTAAAACCCATTTTGTTATGGAACCCTCGTCCTGAGCGAGGCCATTCCGAATTAATTTGCGTAACGTGGGATCGTCAAAATCTCTTTAGTCGCATCGCTGGAGCGCTTTCTGTGGCCGAATTAAATATCATGAGTGCAGATATTTTCACGCGCATTGATAGTATCGCCGTAGACACCTTTTGTGTTTGTACGGAACGTCATGAAGCTGTCACCGAAACGCGCGACAGAAAAAAAGTCGCAGAAATTTTGGAAGAAGCTTTACTCGGTGAAACCTTCGATTTTGAACCATTATTGGAAAAAATTCGCAGCAAACGTTGGTTGAGCCACTGGATAGGCGATGCCTTCCCAACAAAAATTCGCTTGGATAACACAACATTTGGACGTTACACCTTACTTGAAATCCAAACTCCCGATCGCCCTGCGCTGTTACACGATTTAGTTTCTGCCATCAGTCAAGAAGGCATTCAAATCGCCTTTTCCCGTATCGAAACCGAAAAAGGCGCCGCTATCGATACCTTTTATTTAGTCGACTTTTTCAAACGAAAAATTCATGACCCAGGCATGTTGGAACGACTCAAACAAAGAGTCTTAACTTGCACCGATCTTTAACCTCAACTTATCTTTCGAGGGAAGAAAGCGCTTTTGAATTCGAACTTTCAAAAACAATTCGCGCTCCCCGTTTGTAAGTAAAATAAGAATAAATCCATTGAATCACGACACTAATTTTATTGCGCAACCCCACTAAAAAAAGTAAATGAATCACCAACCAGGCAAACCAAGCTGGGAAACCAGTAAATTTCAACTTGCCCGCCATCGCAATCCCATGCGATCGACCAATAGTCGCCATACTACCTTTATCCCAATAATGAAATTCCGGACGAGCAGGGCGATTAAATATTTCTGTATGAATTTCCTCCTGAATTACATTAGCCACATGATGCGCCATCTGAATCGCAGCAGGTGCTACTCCCGGAACCAACCCGCCTTGCTCCCAAGGAACCGCCGCCAAATCACCAATCGCAAAAACTTCGGGATATCCCGGCAAACTGAGATCTGATTTTACTATGACTCGTCCTGCGCGATCTAACTCCACACCCAACTTTTTAGTAAGAGGACTCGCACCTACGCCCGCTGCCCACAAAATATTTGCCGTGCGAATCACTTCATTTTCTAAATGAACTTCGTGCTCACGAATATTTTTCACATGAGAATTCAATCGAACTTCCACCCCCATTTTTTCCAGCGTAGTTTTAGCGTTATTGGCCAAGTCCTCAGGAAACTGTGGCAATAGCCGAGCCCCACCTTCAATCAAAACAATACGAGCTTTCGTAGGATCGATATAACGAAAATCACGTTTCAAAACATGCCGCGCTAACTCAGCCATAGCACCAGCCAATTCAACTCCTGTAGGTCCTCCTCCTACTACAACCAAAGTTAAAAGTTCTTTAACATTTTCCGAAGTCGGATTACCTTCCGCTCGTTCAAACGCCAACAATAAATTGCGTCGAATGGTCAAAGCATCCTCCAACGATTTAAGACCCGGCGCATAAGCCTCCCATTCTGGATGGCCAAAATAACTCGTCACCCCACCCAACGCCAAAACCAAATAATCATAAGTAAGCGCGCGTTGAGCCAAAACCACCCGCTTCTCAGACAAACGAATATCAACCACTTGATCCATATAAATCGTAAGATTTTTCTGATCCCGCAAAATCGATCGAATCGGCTGTGCAATATCAGGCGCAGATAAACCTGCTGTGGCCACTTGATATAACAAAGGTTGAAATAAATGATGATTCCAATGATCAACCAAAGTCACTTGCGCACGAGGATATGAAAAGCGCTTGCAAAAATTTAATCCTCCAAAGCCAGCACCCAACACAAGAACTTGAGGATTTTCAGGAAACATAAGATGAATAAGATGAATTTAGTCCAGAATTCCGAATTAAGCAATAATGTGATTCCTCTCGCCAAGCTAAGAGAATCGAATAGAATGTAAAAAATAACGTCAAAAATGACGTCTTCACAAAATTTTATGAGTTACAAAAATCCCTGGTCAGAACGCATCAAAACAGAAATCGGAAAGGCTGTTCTCGGACAAGATGCGGTTGTAGAACGATTATTGATCGCCCTATTAGCAAATGGCCATGTTTTATTAGAAGGAATGCCAGGTTTAGCAAAAACTTTGCTTATTAAAAGCCTGGGAGAAGCCTTGGGCGTGCAATTCGAACGTATTCAATTTACGCCCGATTTATTACCGAGCGACGTGGTAGGCACCATGATTTTTCAACCTAAAGAAAGTCTTTTTGTCGCCCATCGTGGTCCTGTCTTTGCAAACTTGGTCCTCGCTGATGAAATTAATCGCGCGCCAGCCAAAGTGCAAAGCGCTTTGCTGGAAGCCATGCAAGAACGTCAAGTGACCATCGGCGGGGAATCGCATCCTCTGCCCAACCCTTTTTTTGTAATGGCTACACAAAATCCTATTGAACAAGAAGGCACTTATCCTTTGCCCGAAGCGCAAACGGATCGATTTTTGTTTAAACTTTTAGTTGATTATCCCTCAGAAGAAGAAGAACGACAAATGATGGAACGCTGGGGTCAACTCATGACGCAACCTCAATTAAAAGCCGTTTCCAATGGAGAAGAACTATTAGCGCTACGCTCCGAAATTGATCAAATTTTTGTTTCTCCTTTAATCCAAGATTACATCCTAGCCCTTGTGCGTGCGACTCGCGATCTAGCTATTTCTCATTCGAATGCCACGCGCTATCTGTCTTATGGCGCTTCACCACGCGCTTCCTTAGCGCTCTTCCAAGCTAGCCGGGCTTTGGCATGGTTGCGTGGAGCTGATTATGTCACACCGCGAATGGTTCAAGAAGTTTTACCAGATTGCTTGCGACATCGCATCGGACTCACTTACGAAGCGGAAGCAGAAGAAATCACTACCGACAAAATTCTGCAAGAAATGATGCAAAAAATTCCGATCCCTCGCGAAAAAGAAATTCTAGCTCGCGCTTAATTCATCATGAACCAAAAAGCCAAATCCCTGGCGCTGTTACGCCGCCTGGAATGGGGCGTAAAACATGCCGCAGAAAGCATCCTCGGTGGCGAATATCGTTCCGCCTTTCGCGGCCGCGGTATGGAGTTTGATCAAGTCGTTAAATACGAATACGGCGATGATGTTCGCGATATCGATTGGAACGTAACAGCAAGATTGGGAGAACCCTACCGCAAAAAATATATTGAAGAACGTGAAGTCACCTTAATTCTAGTTTTCGAAGACTCCCCCTCGCTCCAATTTGGTTCTGGACAACGCGCTAAACGAGAAGTTCTCATGGAAATCGCTGGCTTGCTAGGTCTATTAAGCGCTTTAAATCGAGATCGCTTTGGCATTTTATATGCTTCACCCACCACCCACTGGTTGCGAGAACCTGTGCGCGGTCGCGGCCCCATTTTACATTCCTGCGCCTCATTGATGGCTCAACAACCTACCTCTTGGGAAGAAATAACTGAACAAAACCAAGTAAAAATTCCATGGAAACTTCTTTTTCACACCGCGCCACGACACAGCGTCATTCTTTGGTTAAACGATTTTTCGCCACGCTCCGCACCGGAAGGATGGGCTAGCTTACAAAAACGTTATCAAATGATGGGATTCTGCGTTGAAGATCCTTGGGAAATCCAATTCCCGCAGGAAGCCAGCCTAACCGCTTACGATCCCATCGGTGGAGCGCTCGTGCGATTAGAAAGCGGATCAGCCTCCCAACGAGAAGCTCACCAAAGCTGGGTTAAAGAAAAAACATCAAGCTGGATTAATTTATTCCCTGACCGACTTGCCCGTTTCAAAATCGATACCAAAGAAGATGTCTTAGATGCTCTAGTCAAATTTTTCCGCGCTAGAATGAATCGGTAAACTTTAATCTATTTCTACTAAATTTTGATCTGAAAACTTTTCCCTATTTAAAAACATAACATTTCAAGTAGGGATGCAAGTAAACCAGTCCAATCAAGTCAGGCCGACCTTCAGTGTTTTGAAAAACATAACCTAATACCGTTCCGCTAAGCGAAGGCCAGTCTGCAGGTATAACCTGATAAACACCTGGTGGCCCCATCCTAATCAGCTTTGAAGATGTAGGAACTGCCTTAGGTAAAATATAACAAACTGGTGGAGCCGGATTCGCTGGAGGAAATCCATTTTGATAAGGAATGGTATAATAAAATGGCAACCCAGGAAGAGAAAGAGCAACACTATAATAAAGCGGTATAGTTACATAAAAATTAAGTTTACTTTTCAAAACCTGACCACTTTTCAAAGTAACTTTAATAATGCCACCCTCAGCATAAGGAGGAACGACAGTAGTTATTGTTTTGTCAGTAGTCGCTTTAAATGTAGCTTCTTTGTTGCCAAAAGACACTTTTTTAACATCACCATAGGATTTCTTTCCGACCAAAGTCAGGATAACCACTCTACCAACCGTACCAGAACGCGGGGCTGAAATAATAAAAGGGTCACCGTTATCCGGATTGGTGTCTTGGCCACCGTAATTATCCCCAGAATTACCCGGATCACCTGGATCACCTGGATCACCTGGATTACCTGGATTACCTGGATTACCTGGATCACCTGGATTACCTGGATCACCTGGATTACCTGGATCATTAGGGGCATCAGGATTCGAATCTCCTGGATTTTGTGAAGAAGGATCGTTGGAGCCATCATTATTATCCGGAAAACTGCTGGGATTATTAGAACCATTGGAATCATTCGGACTATTATTCTCTCCAAATTGATTTCCTGACCCACTAGAATTAGCAGAAGCCCCATTAAAACCAGAATTTTCAGCATTTGCACCCAATTCACTATTAGCGTAGCTAGCACTTGATGAACTACCCCCTCCCGAAGAACTTGAGGAACCTCCTCCACTACCTCCAAAACTTCCACCTCCACTCCCACCACTACTTCCTCCTGATAACCCAGATGAACCACCGGATGAACCTCCGCTGATTCCTAATGCCGTGGAGTCGTTGGCAGATAAACTACGACGAGTGAAAAGGTTCATAGTAAGCATCAGGTTTGTTGGACTTGTCTCAGCCACTGAAACCTCATTAGATTCCGCAATTTTAGTTATCGTATCATCATTCGCAATATTTGATGCAACAACAAAACTTTTAGAAACAGTCGAGTTACCACGCTGACGAATGGTTGAAACATCAGGCACAACAGGTTTTGATAAAACTATACCTGCTTCTTGAATAGTAGGCGCTTCATCCTTATTTTTTAAGAAAAATATTGCACCAACCAAACCTACTAAAAAAACAATTGGGATAACTTTTTTTAATTTCATCGAAATAAATGGTTAAGGTTAAAAATTCATAAATCAATCAGTATTAAAAGCACAAAAATTAACTTGAAATGTTCATGATGAAAAATAGAGCTTAGTTTGCAATAAAAATATTTAATTTTATCATTTTTAGTCATCACCACTACTACAAAAAATCTAGAAATCTGCCAAGAATTCAGCAATTTACTAAAAATCGCTAACCTTTAGCATTTTAGTTTTTTATGGCTGACTTATCAATATCTGACCCCGTTCAAAAGCTATTTTCATACCTCTCTCAAAGAATTAGTTTAAAAAGCACTGGAATCAACTTTCAGTAAATCAGACCCAGATGGCAATAAAGGCAAATCAGGCCCAGGAGGTAACGCTGGCAGAATGGGGCCAGAAGGTAGCAAAGGCAAATTAGCTTTAGGAGGTAGTGCGGGTAAAGCGGGTGTAGTGTTCTGCTTAGGGAATAAATCATAAAGACTAGTTTTTTGGCTCGTAAAACTACCCTCTATTGCACTTTGCTTATCACCTTCAAGCCAATAAATACCTGCGTCTATTAAATTAAGTCCCACACTTGCTAAACGCCCTTGCCAACTTTTTTTAGGAACTACTAAATCTACACCCTGAATAGTTCCATGAACATAAGGTGATACATCCTTCCACTCTAGTTCTTGGATTGCCTTATATGTTTCGTTATATGTTTCTTGTGCTCCAATAGCATAGCAATCAAGAGATATATTAAATAAACCAGATAGCCATGAAGACATATTATATTGATTACTCAACCAATTAACATCACCTGAATCCATACAAACAAGCCCCAATGGATCAATGCCATTCACAGGATCTCCGTTGCAATAAGCAAAACGATTCAAACTAAGAGGATCGTAGGTGTTTCCGAGGAGGATGTCTTGGTTGAGGAAGCGGTGGAGTTGGGGGCAGT
>JAIBCM010000008.1 GCA_019694135.1 Verrucomicrobiia bacterium
CTGTGGACCGACAAAGGCAAAGACAAAGACGGCCAAGTCGGCAAAGTCGTCGCCCCTCAGTAACAAACTTAAGTTTCACTGAAGCTTTTCACTCAAAAGCCCTCGCTAAAAACGAGGGCTTTTTTATGGGTTAAATTTCTCGCTTTACCTCTCTAGCTTCTTTATCAATGCGAAGTCCTAAAAATACGGGTTGTCTCAAAAACGATGCTTGAGTCCATTCACTGAATTTAATCTGGCAAACCAAAACGGGTTTGAGCCAAGTGTAATTTTTCAATCGTTGCGGCGACCAATTCGGCGAAACGTAAACCGGCAAGGGTAAATTTGCAAAAGGACAATTTTCAACTCTCAATTTTTGGAAACGTTCGAACAAATCCTCACTATTGGTTTGATCAAAACCTGTTCCCACTTTGCCCACACAAATGAGTTTTTTGCTTTCATAATAACCTACAATCAACGCGCCAAAATAAAGGCGGCTTCCCTGTGGTTTGGTATAACCTCCTATGACAAACTCCTGTTCTTTCACCAATTTATATTTCAACCAAGAACCGGTTCGTTGCCCGGCCTCATAGAGGGAGCTTTTTTTCTTTGCAATCACTCCTTCCAATCCTTTTTCTTCAATTTCTTTTAATAACACATCGGGCGGATAAGAAAAAGTCGCTGACTCCCTTAAAATCAAATCTGACTTGGGCAATAAAGCCGCAAGTTTTTCCTTTCGTTTTGTAAAAGAATGTCGAGTTAATCTTTTTCCATTAAGAGAAATCATATCAAAAAGATAATAAAGAACAGGCACGCCACGCGTTTTATCTCGAGCATTTTGCAAGGCTTGAAAAGAGGGGCGCCCTTTCGCGTCCAACGCAGTTAACTCACCATCTAGGATAGCAGATCGACACTTTATTTTTTTCAAAGCTTCTACAACTTCGGGATAATACGAAGTAAGCTCTATTTTATTACGAGAATAGAGTTTGGGCTTCTTATCATTAAAATAAGCTAACGCACGAATACCGTCGAATTTCACTTCATATTGCCATTCTTTGCTTTTAGGTAAGTGAGTGGTTAATAGCGCTAACATTGGTTCAACCCAATTTTGGATTAGAACGGTTTTTTTAGGTAAAATTTCTTCTTTGTTAGGACCGTTAATCTTTTTCAATTCGTGTTGAGGAAATTTTTTAACAGACTCCTGAGTCTTGATAAGAAGCCATTGCGGTTTTTCAGGAAAATTTGTCTTAACTAGGTGCCATTTTCCATCCACCCGCTTGCCTTTTAAATGAAGATGAATTTTTCCTTTTCGATAAGCTTCCTCAATCGGTTTTTCTAATGATTCATAATGGCCTTTATCCCAAATTTTCACCATTCCCGCGCCATAATTTCCTTCAGGAATACGACCTTCGAACTTACCATAACTCAAGGGATGATCTTCCACCTCAATCGCCAAAAATTTTTGACCTGGCTTTTCCGGAAGACCTTTAGGCACAGCCCAGGATTTGTAAACGCCAGCGGCTTCCAAGCGCAAATCATAATGCAATCGACGCGCCTCATGACGCTGAATCACAAAACTTAATTTCCCACCTTTGGGTTTAGGTTTAACTTCAGAAACTGGCTCAGGCGTTTTATCAAAATTTCTTTTAACCCGATATTCTTTAAGTTTTTTGCCTTCAGAAGCGCCTTTTTTCATGCCGCCTTCCTTTTTCGATGAGTTCGATGCCCAGAAGTTTGCTTAATCTGCTTCTGCGCCTCATTCAAACTTTGTTGTAAGACATCAACCAAGTTAATGATTTTAGTAGGCTCCTTTCTCTTGGCTGGTGGTGGTAAACTTTTATCACCTGATTCAATTTTTCTTTGAATTAAATTCATCAAGGCAGAGCTATAATCATCCGTGTAACGACTCGGATCCCATTTTTCCGTCATGGAATTTATCAAGCTTTTTGCCATATTAATCTCTCTTTTTTTTGCTGCCGGCTTACACGAAACATCCAAATGTTTTGTGTTAAGCAATTCATTACCAAAATGCATAAGCTCCAAAACCAAACCACACTCCTGCGATTTCAAAGCTGCTAAATGTTGCTTGGTTCGAATCACAACCTTAGCGATTCCCACTTTACCGGTTTCCTTCAAAGCCACGCGCAACAAAGAATAAGGTTTGCTCCCGCCTTTAGTAGGAGCCAAATAATAAGGTTTATAAAAAAACATAGGATTAATCTCATCCAACTTCACGAAATCCAAAATATCAATGGAATCTGTCGCTTCAATGTCGACGCGCTTAAAATCTTCATCGCGTAAAACTACGTATTTTCCTTTTTCGTATTCATAACCTTTAACAATTTCTGCCCAAGGCACTTCCTTGCCATCAAATTCTGCCACGCGTTTATAATCAATCGGACTTAAATCAGATTGGCGCAACAAACGAAATTTGAGCTCTTCTTTTTTAACTGCTGGAAATAGTCCAACGGGCATAGTGACTAATCCAAAAGAAATGGTCCCCTTCCAAATTGCGCGCATAAAGTTTTCCTTTCTCAACTTAATGATTGACCTACCCACAGTTTAATAAAGACGCGTTAAAATTCAAAAATTTGACCCCTTTTAAAAAGGTTTTAAATTTAAAACTCATGAGTGAGACAAACTCGGAGCTCGTCGTTGAAGGGAAACGCTTGAATCTTTCCAATTTAAACAAAATTTTTTATCCTAAAACCGGTTTTACCAAACACGACATTATCGCTTACTATATTAAAATTGCTCCTTTTCTGCTTCCCCATCTTAAAAATCGTGCCTTGACCATGAAACGTTTTCCTGAAGGCATTCACCAATTTTTCTTTTATGAAAGACGCTGTCCTTCCTACCGTCCTAATTGGGTCAACACCGTTCAAGTGCACAGCAAAACTCAAGGCACCCTCAGATATTGCACAATCAATAATCTTCCTACATTAATTTGGCTAGTGAACCTAGCGGATCTAGAACTTCACACCTCATTAGCGACCGCGAAAAATCCTGATCGACCCACGATGATAGTTTTTGATTTGGATCCCGGCTCACCCGCCACCATTTATGAATGCGCTGAAGTGGCTTTGCTCATTCGCCAAAAGCTATCTCAACTCGAATTAAAATCTTGGATTAAAACATCCGGGTCTAAAGGACTTCAGCTTTACATTCCTCTGAACAGTCCTGTGACTTATGATAAAACAAAATCTTTCGCTCATATTTTGGCCAAAGAAATGGAAAAAAAACATCCTAAAAAAATCGTTTCACGCATGGCAAAAAATCTTCGCACAGGCAAAGTGCTCATTGACTGGAGCCAAAACGATTTTCATAAAACCACCATTTGCGCTTATTCTTTGCGTGCCAAAGAAGCACCCACAGTTTCTACCCCGGTAACGTGGGAGGAAGTAGAAAAAGCTTATCGACAAAAAAAAATGGAATATTTAAATTTTACTTCGGACGATGTTTTACAACGAGTTCAAAAATGGGGAGATTTAATGGCTGACGTCTTAACCTTTAAACAAAAATTGCCCAACCTTTAAAAGGCGGATTGCTTTTTCAAGATAATTTCGGTTAGATAGTTTTGCACAAAATAAAAATTCATTTATACTTTTTAATCTGCATGTTTCGTCTTTTTTTGATTTCTACACTCTCATTTTGTATCTCTTTATTTGTCGGTTGTAGTAAAGGCAATCAAGGCCCCGGTTCTTTCCCTCCGGTTCCAGTTGAAATTTATCGAGTCAAAAAAGAAAAAGTTGTGGAGAAATTGCCGGCCGTGGGTTCGCTTGAGGCAGAAGAAGCAGTAGAAATCACACCCCAGACTTCTGGCATCATTGAAGCGATTCATTTTGAAGAGGGTCAAACTGTAAAACAGGGTGATCTTTTGGTGAAATTGGAAAGTCAAAAGGAAGAGGCAGAATTGGCGAATGCTGAGGCTTCGTTGGAGCTGGCAAAAATCAATTACGAGCGCGCTCAAAAACTTTATCAGGAAAAAAATTTCTCCCAAAAAGAGTTAGACGAATCGTCAACGCTCTATCGAGCACAAACAGCCGTTGTGGAACGATTGAAGGATCATCTTAGAGATCGATTTCTTTATGCCCCTTTCGATGGACGCGTAGCCGCTCGCAATTATAGTGTGGGACAATATGTGGAGCCTAATTCTGTGATCACTTCTCTATTAGCCGATGAAAAGGTTAAAATAACATTTCAAATTCCGGAAAATGAAGCGTCTCGTTTACAAGTGGGTCAAAAAGTCGAGATCAAAATTTCGGCTTATCCCAATGAAATTTTTAGAGGAACAGTTTATTTGGTAGACTCTCAGCTCGATTTATCGACACGAACGCTAAAAATCAAAGCACTGGCAGATAATCCCAATCAAAAGCTGAAAGCGGGAATGTTTGCCAATGTCGCAGTGATAGTGGGCGAGCGCGATCAAGCCATCACCATTCCCGAAGAAGCGATTTTGGTGCGCGATGATAATTTTTCGGTTTTTGTGGTAAAAGATGGCATCGCTAAGATGCGAGCTGTTAAATTGGGCATTCGTCTTCCGGGCAAGGTGGAAGTACAAAAAGGATTGCAGGAAGGTGAGGAGATTATTGTAAATGGATTGCAAAAAGTTAATGAGGGATCGCCTGTTGCTCCCAGCGAATTTCCTTCTGATAAATCACCAGTTAGTTAAGACCCATGACCCTTTCTGAACTTTGTATTCGACGCCCAATTTTTGCTACGATGCTCAATTTGGTTGTTATTTTATTTGGTTTGATTGGCTTGTCACGTTTACCTGTTCGCGAGTTGCCTGATATTGATCCTCCGATTGTTTCCGTCACTACGATTTACCCTGGCGCGAACGCGCAGGTCATTGAAACAGAAGTCACGGAACGCTTGGAACAAGAAATCAATAATATCCCAGGCATTAAAACATTAACTTCAGAATCGCGCCAGGAGGTCAGTCAGATTACTGTCGAGTTTGAACTTAATCGTGATGTGGATATTGGCGCACAAGATGTGCGTGATCGCGTGTCACGAGTTCGCGGCTTATTGCCGAAAGATGTAGAGGAGCCGATTATTGCTAAACAGGATGCTGATGCGGAAGCGATTATGTGGATCGCTTTGTCGAGCGATCGTTATTCCACTTTGGAATTAACAGAAATTGCAGAACGTCAATTTAAAGATCGTTTGCAAACGCTTTCGGGTGTTGGGGGTATTCAGTTAGGGGGTGAAAAACGCAAAGCGATGCGGCTTTGGCTTGATTCGGAAAAAATGGCAGCGCGGGGCATTACCGCAAATGACATTCGTGAAACTTTGGAACAGGAAAATGTGGAATTGCCGTCTGGATCCATTGAAAATCTTAAACGCGAACTAACTCTTTTTACTCAAGGTCGCATGACACGACCGGAAGAATTCAACAATCTCATTATTAAATTTGATCGTGAGGCACCGATACGGTTGAGAGATATTGGTCATGCTGAATTGGGGCCCGAAGATGAACGAACCATAGCACGATATAATGGCCGACCTGCGGTAGGTCTTGGAGTTGTCAAACAATCAGAAGCCAACACCGTGGAAGTTTCAGATCAAGTCAAAAAAGAGTTAAAAGTCATCGAGCCCACCTTGCCCACGGGCATTACTATTAACATCGCATATGATTCTTCGACTTTTGTGCGACATTCTATTCACGAAGTGGCACAAACGTTGTTGATTTCCTTTTTATTAGTAGTTGCCATTATTTTTCTTTTTTTAAGAAATGGTTGGGCAACATTAATTCCTTCTTTGGCTATTCCAGTTTCGATTGTGGGAACGTTTTTTGTGATGTATATTTTAGGATTCAGCTTAAATATTTTAACTCTATTAGCTTTAGTGCTGGCGATCGGGGTGGTGGTAGATGATGCTATTGTGGTTTTAGAAAATATTTATCGCCATATCGAAGAAGGCATGTCACCCAAAGAAGCGAGTATTCAAGGCATGAAAGAAATTTCAACAGCTGTGATTACTATTACTATTTCTTTAGTGGCAGTATTTTTTCCAGTTACTTTTCAACGAGGTATTGCTGGAGTTTTGTTCGGTGAATTTTCTGTCGCTATTGCAGCCTCGGTTGTTATTTCAGCTTTTGTCGCGTTGACTTTAACGCCTGTTTTATGCGTTCAATTTCTTCATCGCCCCAAGCAACACGGTCAACTCTTTCAAAAGTTTGAAAATTTTTTTAACTTTTTATCTGATCGGTATGTGAAATGGCTCGATCGAACTTTACATTATAAAAAAAGTGTCATTGCTTTATTTCTTATTTTAACCGGCATTACCTTTTTTTTAGGAAAAATACTACCCAAAGAACTTTTTCCAGAAGAAGACAAAGGCTACATTTTAGCGCTATTTTTTGGTCCGGAGGGAGCAACGTCGGAATACACCGATCAATCGCTTCGAGAAGCAGAAGCGATGGTAAAAAAATTGCCCGAGACTCAAGGTTTTTTTTCTGCTGTGGCTTTAGCGCGAGGCGCTCCGGGTCAGGCAAATTCCGGCATTATGTTTGTTGGTTTAAAAGAAGACCGCAAACGTTCGGTTCAAGAAATCATTCGCCCAGGCGCTCCAGATTCGCTTTTCACTAAGTTCATAACTCAAATTAAGGGCGTTCAGGCCATTGCGATAGCGCCTAAGGCTCTAAGTGGATTTGGAGAGTCTTATCAGCTTGTTTTGCAAGGGCCTGATTTAAAACAAATTGATCGCGCGGCTTTACAAGTCCAGGGCGAACTGATGAAAGCGGGCTTTCTAGGACAGCCGCGCATTAGTTTTAATTTTGAGAAACCGCAATTGGACATTGAAATTAATCGAGATAAGGCAGCGGCTTTGGGAGTTTCGGCGCGAGCCATTTCTGAAACGTTGCAAATTCTTTTAGGCGGTTTGGAGGTTTCGGAATTCACCGAAAAAGGAAAAGAGTATGAGGTGATTGCTCAATTGGAGCGTTTTGATCGGCTTACCCCGCAATCGCTCGCCACGCTGTATGTGAGAACGAAAACTGGAGATCTCGCGCCTTTGAATAATTTTATCACATTAAAAGAAAAAGGATCAGTCAACACGATTACTCATTTTGCGCGCATGCGATCGGCAACGATTAGTGGCCAACCTCAAGGAGTGAGTTTAGGAGAAGCTGTCGCACGAACGGAAAAAATTCTTTCCCAGAAATTGCCGGCTGGCATGAGTTATCGCTGGCAGGGCGAAGCGCGCGAGTTAAAAGACAGCGTGAACGAAGCGGGCATCGTGCTTCTTTTAGCTATTATTATTATTTATATGGTGCTTGCTTCACAATTTGAAAGTTTACTGCATCCTTTCACAGTTATGTTGGCTGTGCCTCTGGCTCTTTTTGGCGCTTTGGGACTGCTTATGATTCTTGGTTTGGTTAATAATTTCGCTTTGATTAAATTTTATGCGCCTCCCGAAGCGTTGCCTTGGTTTATTAAAACATTAAGCCAAATTCTTCCCGAAATCCCTTCGATGTCTTGGAATATTTATAGTTTGATAGGAGGTCTTTTACTGATGGGGCTTGTTACAAAAAATTCCATTCTTTTAGTTGAGTTTGCGAATCAAAAAATGCGGGAGGGCACTACAGCACATGAAGCTATGTTGGAAGCAGCTCGTCTTCGTTTACGTCCTATTTTAATGACAGCGCTTTCCACGATCATCGGTATTTTACCGATCGCGATAGGATGGGGTGCGGGTTCAGAAGGACGACGCCCTTTAGGGGTTGTAGTCATTGGCGGCATGTTAACTTCAACTTTTTTGACTTTATTTGTCGTGCCAACTTTTTATGTTATTGCCAGTTATTTCCAAAAACGTGTGCGCGAAAAAATTTAAACTTTTTAATACGTCTAAAGGCGTATTGGACTTTTTATTTCAAGCGCGGCATATTGATATAGAGTTAAAATAAAATCTTTTAGCTCAACTAAGTATAGAGGAGATAAAAAAAAATGAAAACTTTAAGACAATCAAATAAAAGATTTCGACAACTCATCGTGTCAAGTCTTATGGGCTTGGGCTTTTTGGCTCTACCCTTTTCTATGCAAGCGGTGATTCGGCTCAATCCTGAGTTTGCCGAAAATGGCAGTGTTAATTCTGAACGCTTTGCTCTTGCATCGGGCAATAAGCGAGCGGTGTATGTTGCCGATCCTGGCGCGCTGGGAATTTTCGAGCTTTTTAGTGTTCCTATTAACGGAGGGGATTCGATCAAGCTCAGTGGCAATCTCACGGTTGGAGGCAATGTGGGACAGGTTGAAGTAACCTCCGATGGCACGAAAGCTGTTTTTTTGGCGGACAAAGATATCGATGGAAAATTTGAACTTTATAGCGTTCCAACTACGGGCGGTTTATTAACTAAGTTGACTATCTTTCCTGATGATCGGGATGTTTTCAATTTCGCTTTGACCCCAGGTGGATCGCGTGTGGTTTATGTCTCAGATGAGCTCGTTGCTGGAAAAAGGGAGCTTTTTTCCATCGGTGTTGATGGATCGAATCCGGTTCATATTAATGGACCTCTGGCTGATGATCGAGATATATTTACTTTTATCATAAGTCGGAATGGATCTCGTGTCATCTATCGAGCCAATCCAGATATTATAACTTCTACTGAGCTCTTTAGCGTCGTGACAACTGGCGGAGGACTAGCAAAATTAAATCCTAATTTTGTTGCCAATCGTGATGTGCTTGATATGGCCATTGACAACCCAGGTTCCAATGTTGTTTATCGAGCTGATCAAGATGCGGATGATCAATTTGAACTTTACGCAGTTCCCATTGCAGGCGGTATCGCAACCAAAATCAATCCTCCTGTAGTCGGGGATGTAGCGAATGGATATCAAATTAGCCCAGACGGCTCAAAAGTAGTCTATCGTGCTGATCAAAATAATATCGGAGTGATCGAACTTTTCGTTGCGCCGATTACCGGTGGTGGCGCGTTTACTCAATTAAATAGCGCTTTAGTGGCCGGAGGCGATGTGTTGAGTATGGCTATCAGTCCCGATGGCAAGTTCGTGGTTTATCGCGCTGATCAAGATGTCGATAATCAAAACGAACTTTATAGCCGCGCGTTGGATTCGATTTTAGCCACTCCTATTAAACTTAATCCGACGTTGGCCAATGCAAGCAGCGATGTGAATATACCATTCGTGATTAGCGGCAATAGCCAATATGTGATTTATAGCGCGGATCAGGACGTTTTGGGAGAAGATGAAATTTATCGCGTTCCGATTCAAGGAGGAACAGCGGTCCAGTTCAATGCACCTTTGGTTGCAACCGGAACTGTCTTGGATTTCAGAGTGAATTCAGATCGTCCTAACGCAGATCAATTGCTTTACATCGCTAATCAAGATTTCGCAAATCGAGTTGAGCTTTACGCGATTGGGTTTGATCCCATATCAGATTTTGATGGTGATAATAAAAATGATATTCTTATCAAAAGGGGTAAGACCTTGAGCTTCTTAACTCGCAACAGCTCCAACCAATTTGAAATCAAAAATATCATTACACCTTTGTTAGCTAATCAAAAAGTTAATACTGCGAATGATTTAAATGGTGACAAACGCCCTGATATCGTGCTGCGAAAGGCAGGCCAACAATCCGTGATTGCTGTGCAAACCGATTTAACCAGTGAGCTTTCCAAGGTTCAATTACCCACACTGGAACCCAAATTCCGTTTCAAAGCGTCAGGTCGCGTAAATGGAGAACAAGTTCTCGTAGCGGCTAAGGGTCTCAAAAAATTGCGATTCTTCGTCGGCACTAATATGGTGGCGCACACTAACGTGAATCCGTTCCAAGTGGTCGGTTTTGGTGATTATCAAGGCGTCCCTAGTTTGATTTTGCGAGCTGGCAAATTTATTCATGCTCAAGCGTTAAATGTCGCTCCCAATCAAATCACCTTAGGAGAACCCGTGAATTTAGGTCGATTACCAAAAAACTTTGTTCCTAAAGCCACAGGCTCATTTCTGAAGGTAAACGATAACGTGGAAGTGGTAGCAACCAAAGGTAAAAAGGTTCACGTGTTTCCTTTACCGGTTGACACTAATTCATTAGGGATTGCGATTTTTACGAATAACGTTCCCATTAATGTGGTGGGCCCAAGATAATTCTCATACAAACAACTAGACCCAGAACGTCCTGCTAAAAAGTAGGACGTTCTTTTTATTGTGGGGGGAAAAAATTTCTGTTAGAGCTTTTTCTAATGAAAAAAAGTGCTTCTGAAGAAATTCATAGCGAAGCTTTTCTGCATCGC
Source organism: Verrucomicrobiia bacterium (assembly GCA_019694135.1). Classification (NCBI taxonomy): domain Bacteria; kingdom Pseudomonadati; phylum Verrucomicrobiota; class Verrucomicrobiia; species Verrucomicrobiia bacterium. Next base: position 10,223 of record JAIBCM010000008.1, read on the forward strand.
ATGATGCAACGCCAATTAAAACTTTCCATAACTTGCGCGGCCATTTTTCTTATCGCTGTGCTTAGTCTGCCTTTATTCAATTATTATTTTCCCGAGCTAATGGCTACTTCCCTTGGTGGTTTTACCTTAAGTTGGTTAATTTTGGGCATTTTATTTTTCCCTCTGGTTTGGATAATTTCTTACTTTTTCATTCGACGTTCTATGATTTTTGAAAAAGAAACGTTGGCATCAATTAAAAGGGAATAATGATTATGTTTTGGGGTATTGATTTATGGATTTTTGCTTTTTCTTTTCTCATGGTTGGCGCGACTTTGGCCATGGGATTTTGGTCAGCGGGCAAATCCAAAACCGCGCATGATTTTTTTGTGGCGGGCCGTTCAGTTTCGGTCGGTTGGAATGCTGCAGCTATTTCGGGTGAATATCTTTCTGCCGCTTCATTCATGGGCGTAGCGGGAATGGTGATGAAGTTTGGTTATGATGCTCTTTGGTATCCCGTTTGTTATGCGTGCGGTTATCTATTTCTACTACTTTTTATTGCTGGCCCTTTAAGGCGATTTGGCGCTTATACTATTCCCGATTTTGCGGAAGGAAGATTTGATTCTCCACTCTTTCGCAAAATTGCAGTGATTTTTGTTCTGTGCATTGGTTTTTTTTATACCATGCCACAAATGAAGGGCGCCGGTACAGCGCTGGCTTATATTTTTCCCGGATTACCCTATGAAATCGGTGTGGTAGTGGTAGGCGCAGTCATTACGCTCAACGTGGCGATGGGAGGCATGAAAGGCATTACATTGGTGCAAGCATTTCAATATTGGGCAAAACTTTTTGCCATTTCAGCGCCAATTTTTGTATTGATGATGGTTTTCGGTTCTTACTCGTACCATTTAAAATTAAACCAGTCTTCCACATCGACTCCCGTTGTTATGGAATCATCTTCCTTAAAAAAAATCCTCCCACCTCAAGCGCCAGAAGATAAAAAATGGATTTCTCCGTTTGGCGCTCTAACAACCAAAGCAACAAGTGCGGCAGGTTTAACTCTAGAACAACAAAAAACTTATTCGTTGCTTTATACTTATTCTTTGATTGTGGCCCTAATATGTGGGACTGCAGGGTTGCCACATATTTTGGTTCGTTTTTATACCAATCCCGATGGAGCAGCAGCGAAACGCACGGCGATGTGGGTGATGATTTTGATCGGAGTTTTTTATCTTTTCACACCAATCTTTGGGGTTTTAGGGCGTAATTTATTACCAGAACTTTATGCAGCGACCGGTGCAAAAGGAACAGATAAAGTAGTTTTAGAATTGCCGCGTTTGGTCAATGAAAGATGGCCAATGGTAGGCTCAATCTTAAGTGGTATTACCTGTGCAGGTGCTTTTGCGGCATTTATGAGTACGTTTAGTGGGCTATTGGTTTCGATGACCGGCGCTTTAGCACATGATGTGTACGGTCGGATGCTGCGTCCGAAAGCTAGCACTCAAGAAAGATTGTTAGCTTTTAAAGTAGCTGCAGTTTTAGTCGGTGCCGTAGCTATTATTCTTGGAATGCAAGTGGAAAGGTTTGATATTAATTTTATGGTGGGACAAGCCTTTGCCATTGCAGCAGCAAGTTATTTTCCACTTTTATTTTTAAGCACGTGGTGGCGAGGCATTACGATGAAAGGAGCTGCAACAGGAATGTTGGGCGGAGGTATTCTTGCCTTAGCGGGCATTTCACTGACGAGTTTTAATGATTTGAAATGGATTCCACTAGCTGATTTTTGGATCCGATACCCTGTGCTGCGCATCCTTTGCGAACAACCCGCAATTTGGGCCGTGCCTTTGGCGATTGGGTTGATGATTATTGTTTCAAAATTAACGCGGCATGAAATTCCAAGCGACATCCGTATGAAGATGTTAGTCTTGCATTCGCCGGAAGGTTTGGGATTAAAACAGGAATATATCGAAGAACATCAACATGGACACTAGTGCCAAAACTACTCAACACTAAATCAAACGAAAGCGAGTGCCCACGAATTTATTCTGAGCGATTTGTGATAAAATTTTTGGATTTCGCCCATTGGCAATAATCGTCTCAACACCGCAACGAGCGGCTAGTTGGGCTGCCAATAATTTAGTTGTCATACCACCCACGGATCTTTCATTACTAGTACCAGTCGCCAAACAGGTAACAGTTTTATCGATTTTTTTAACTTCAGGAATTACTTGTTGTTTGGAATCGAGTAAGCCATCAACATTGGAAAGGATAATAAGTTTATCAGCTTTAACCATGACAGCAACATGCGCGGAAAGTTGATCGTTATCCCCCACTCGAATTTCCTCACCGGAAATGGCATCGTTTTCATTGATAAAAGGAATAAATTTTTTCTTTTTTAATAAAAGTGCCAAGGTTCGTTGCGCATTTTCATAACAATTACGACTGTCAATATCCCAATAAGTCAAAAGCATCTGCGCAGCTTGATATCCCTGACTCGATAACCGTTTTTGATATTCAGTCATCAAAGCAATTTGTCCTACCGTAGCGCACGCTTGTAATTCGCTCAAAGCTTGCGGCCTTTTACTCAACTTCATCGCCTGCATTCCTGCGCCAATGGCTCCCGAAGTTACGACAATGATTTCTATGCCTTGCTCTCGAAGTGTTAAGATTTGCTGAGTTAATTGAGCGAATTGTTTTCCATCTAAAATTCCATTAGATCGAGTCAAAATACCCGTGCCTAATTTCACTACCCAACGTTTCTTCATACGAAAGTAAAATAGCTAGCGACTTTATAAAAAGTGTCGAGAGGAGAAAAACGATCTTCGATATTAAAAAATATTTATCTAACAAAATTTCATTGCTAAATTTGTTCTATCCTTCTAATATAGCCTTTTTCCTATGAAAAAAACTCCCAAGGAACTAAAAATAAAACTATTTTTTTCAATTTATTCATTTTTGTGGATTTCACTTATTCCCTGTCGGCTTTTTGCCATTAGTCCACAGCCACCTGGTCAAATCATCACGCAAACCACTGAACATACCTTTGATCAGCCAGTCAATATTCCTTCAAACACTAATGATATTGCTGAAATTTTATTTGATATACAAGGCTTAGAGGGGGTCATTTGGGATGTGGATGTAAAAACTTTTATTCAATATGTAAGCCCTAAAGTTTTAACTCTTACCTTGGAATCTCCTACTGGGGAAAAAACCATTTTAATGTCTGAGGCAGGAAAGAAAATAAAGCAAAAAGAAATTTCTGTTAATCCACAACTTTATTTATTGGCTATTAATAATTCCCCTCCTAACTCACAACCCAATTCTTTTCCTTTTGAAAATATTAATGACCTAAACACCAACTTTTACAATCAGGTTCTTAATGGAACTTTATGGGACGATCAATCGCCTTTACCAATCACAGAAGTAGAATACTCGATTACAAACAAAAGTCATCAAGCAAGTGTTGCACCGGAAGGGGCGTTGGCTATTTTTAAAGGAAAAAATCCCAATGGAACTTGGAAATTAACTATCAAGTCAGGGGTGCCTACCGCAGTAACTAAAGGTTATTATGAATGGAATTGGACGGATCCTAATAATATAGCAATAGGTCCTTGTCAATTTTATGCCACAACTAATGAGTTCTGCGAGGCTAAACAAAGCGAATATAGTTGGGGCGATCTTAAAAAATGCAATCCTATTTTTGGCAATAATCAGTTTATTTTTTGTAATAATAATGTAGAAATTATAGATATATATACGGCAGTCGAATACATACTAAAAAGCCCTATTTATGTAAACAATTATAAAGATTATGGTGACCCTCAAAACATCACCAATTGCAGTCTCATTATTACCACGGCAAAAGGAACTCATCCGATTCAGTGGACTAATACAGTTGTCACCTTGAATCAAAATATTTTCAACAACTCTCTCATTAACTCTATTTTAACTATCACCAATCAAGGAAAAAACATTAAAGAGCTAGAAGTTTATACAGATATTGATCACAGTCAGCCAGGTGACTTAAGAATTTCGCTGACCTCTCCCTCTGGTAAAACAGCTTTACTATCAGGCAACAATGGAGGCAGTCCTAATAACGTTTTCGCTAATACCTTTTGGGATGATCAAGCGGTTACTCCAGCCACCGATGCAATTTACTTCAATAATATCGCCAAGCGTTCTTTGATTCCAGAAGGCGCTTTAGCGCTTTTTCTGGGTGAAAATCCCAATGGAAATTGGACTCTTAATATTTTGGATGAAGACGGTAATAATCCTAACAGCTTTGGAAAACTCGATGAATGGGGTTTGCGTTTAACCAGTTATGTAACACCTAAGCCCCCTTTGGCTTTAACGCCGCCACCTGAACCGCCTAAAACTCTTACCCTACAAACGGTTTCCTACACTAATTATCAACCTCACAGCATTCAAAATTTTTCTACCGCTATGATTCCCTTCAAAGTTTCCGGGTTGCAAGGATCGGTTTGGGATGTCGATCTGACGGCTTTTCTTCACCATACCTCTACAAAAGATTTAATTATTTCTCTCATTTCGCCCGATGGAAAAAAAGCGGTGCTCTCGTCAAACAATGGATTTCAACGTGGCCCTTTCCCAGAAAATTATTTTCCGCAAAATTTTGTTTTAGATTATAATGAAGCCGATCCTCCTAACATTCTCCCACCTTTCCCTTTTGATAATTTTGTATTAGCCGCTTACAGCAATTTGTTGAATGGCGTTAGTTGGAATGATCAAGCAGCCTTACCTATCACTGATGCCGATTATTCTTCCGATCTGCCTTTAGGCTTAGTTACACCCGAAGGCGCTATGGATATTTTTCGAGGTATTGATCCTAATGGAGATTGGAAATTAGAAATTCAAGATACTCGCGATAATCAACCTGTTTCGGGAACTGCTAAATGGTTCAATCAATCGGTTCAACACATGACCAGCTATCTTACTGAAGGTTTGGTTACCAACTGCTCCTTGCGTCTCACAGTCGTTCAAGGTGATTCGGAAACTAAAGACTGGGGTTTCACCAATGTCGTAGATAAAGTGTTAACGGATATTCCTCTGGAATCAAAACTTTCAATCAGTGGTGTGGGGAAAAAGTTGGAGCAAGTCAGGGTCTACACTAAAATTTCTCATCCTGCTTCAGGCAATCTTGATTTCACAATCACATCGCCTTCAGGAAAAACAGTTATTCTGTCAACAGGCAATAGCGGCAATACGCCTGATGCTTTTTTGGGGACAATTTGGGACGATCGCGCTTCGACTGATTTACGTGTCACCGATTTTAATTTTAATAACCAAGTAGCACCCCTTTTGGCTCCTGAAGGCGCGTTAGCTTTATTCCGAGGGGAAAATCCCAATGGAACATGGACCTTGACGGTTACCGATCACCAAGCTGCAGGAATTTTAGGAGAATGGGGATTGCTCATTACAGCTTATGCCGATTTCTTGGCCCCGATTGTTGACTATCCACCACCGCTACCGCCTCCGCCTGCTCCTCCCTACAGCCAAGGCAATGCTTACATCTTCGGGCAAAAAAGTAAAAATGCTTTTCTGCTGAAACAATACGATGGCACACTCATGGAAAAACCCAGAGCCATATCAGAACTTCCTGCAAAGTATAAAATCGTTGCTGCCAATTATTTTTCAGTTCTTGATTCCACGAACCAAATCTTGTGTTTAATTCTACAAAATAAAAATGAATTAATTGCAAAAGAAATAGGAGAGGATGGAGCCACTTTAAATAATGCACCCTTATATGTTCCTACTTTAACTGAGCGAAAAGATAAAATTGTGGCCAGTGGTGATATTAATCAAGATGGCTATAATGATTTAATTATTCAGGGAAAACGTAGAGCGGTTACCATACTGTACGGCCCTGATTTCCCTTCCTCCACACCTCTTACTAATAATTTCAGAAAATTAGGTAAAGTAACTGGTGTCGTAGACAATAAAATTTTGTCCAGAAAGCGAAATCTGCTCTACGCGACTTCACTGCCCACTAAAACTAATGAGTTTGTTGCCCCACCGGAAATTCTTGCCAATGGATTAAAAGCCTCACTCAAAATTTGTGGAGTCGCTGATATTTTAAAAACTCCAGGATTAGAATTAGTTATCCAAAACGGCAAACGGATAGGGTATGGTCCTTTAAATTTAAATGGCCCTTTTGGTTTTATTTACACCAATCGAAGTGACTTGAATATGGGTAAGGCAGTGGGGCCGCGCTAAGGATTAAAAAATTATAAATAACCAGTTTCACTTAATGAAAAATTATTTTTACTATCTTTTGAGCACATTGGTTTTTTCATCGATATGCATGTCACAAGCAGCTCCTATTTCACAACCCGCGCCTAATTCCGCGCTATTTACCTTTAGCACTTTACTAGATCAACCCACAGTTATCGCTGATTCTTCGACCAATTTCGGAACCTTCTTTTTGAATAATACTACAGGCACGGTTTGGGACGTGAATCTTGATATTTCGCTTTTTCATGGACGTCCTTCTGATTTAGAAATCTATCTCACCTCGCCCCAAGGCACACGTGTGACTTTAACAGCTGGCAATGGACCAACTAATTACGCCGATCTTTTTAACCCCTTGCTTTTCGACGATCAGGCACAAATTCCACTTTCTGATTATGTGATCACTAACAGTGGCTCAAAAACTACTTTAATTCCCGAAGGCTCCTTAGATAAATTTGAGGGCGAAAATCCTGAAGGCACCTGGCAACTGTCAGTCGTTGACACTCAATCGGGTTATAGCGGCATTCTTTCCAATGCTACGCTTACAGTCACCACTATGACTGAGCTTGATATTACCCACACCCACACAGTCACCGTCACCAACCCAGCCGCTTTGCTCGATCTTGATCAGGAGAACAATCTTTTTACTGTAACAGTCACCAACATTGGTCATTTTTTGGCACAAGTCAAAGTGCAAACCTGGCTTCAGCATCCCATCTGCTCCGATCTAGATATTTATTTAATCTCGCCAGCGGGCACTTTCATGGCTCTTACAACAGATAACGGCCAAAAAAAAGCTAATGTTTTTTATGGAACAACTTGGGACGATCACGCTTCCATCTTAGTGACTCAAGCCACTTATACAAACGACTCGCCTTATGAATATTTAGTTCCTGAAGGAGCTCTGGCTGCATGCAAAGGAGAAAATCCCAACGGAACATGGACTTTACTCATTGTCGATGACACGGAATTTGATACGGGAACATTGGAGAAATGGAGCCTGACTTTTGAAACCCTACCAGGATTGATCACCGATGTAACGGGCGATGATTTTACTGATATTATCACTGTAAAGAAAAAGTCAGTTTACGTAATTCCGATGAAAAACGGTGCTCCAATCGGAGGCGCTTTATTAGCGGGTTTTATTCCCAACAAAAAATACAAACCTGTTGCCGTCAATGAATTCACAGGCGATCAACAAGCAGACCTTTTGTTACAACATGATACCTTTCTCACAATCCTAGCTTTCTCTAATAGTTATCTCATTAACAATCCTATCGACCTAGGAGTCACGATTAACCCCAACTATCAAGTTGTTGCCACCTCTGATTTAAATCAAGATGGATTGATTGATTTCATTTCGCAAAACAAAAGTCAACTCGGCGTTACGCTTACGCACAAAAAAGAAAATGCAGTCAGTTACCAATTCCAGCAACTCGAAATAGGACAAAGCGGAACTATTGTTGGTATAAATCGCACCAATCTTTTTCAGCAAATCAAATCCACTCTCTACTCTATCCCAATTGTTTATGAAGGTAGCAATAGTTTTCATCTCGGCGAACCGGTCATGATAAGTTCCGATATTCGTCCTTCTTTTAAAATTAGAGGAGTGGCCGAGTTATCTCCCTTAAATCCTGGCAGTGAATTCATTATTCAACAAGGTTCAGCGATCGCCTATGGGCCTACCAATGTAGCACGCCATATTAAACCTTTTTATAAAGGAAAAGGTCGTGGCAATCTCGGTAAAGTCATTGGACCAAAATAAATTTCAATTTTAGCTTAATCTTTCAAAATTAAGCGTATAAGTTTTTCTAATTTTAAAATTTTTTATTTTTTACATTATTTTTACACCATTTCCCTTTCTTTTTGCAAAAATGTGAATAAATTGCCCCATTGTTTTATTGTTATGCCAAGGAAAATTTATTTAGCTGTGTTTTGTATGCTGACATTGTCTTACTCAGCAAGGGCGGTGTCACCCCAACCTCCGAATGGAAATAATGTTTCTTCAAAAAGCGTTGTTTTTGACCAAAATCAACCTCTGCCAATTCCTATGAATGGCGATCCCATGGAGGTTACTTTTAATGTTCAGGGAGTGGAAGGCAACGTTTGGGATATAGATCTAGAAACTTTTATTAAGCATTTCACACCAAATGATTTAACTATCATTTTAACAAGTCCATCTGGAAAAAGTGTCACTCTCATGTCGCATGAAGGCAAAGCCATGCAACAAACGAATATTGTTAGCGATCTAGCCGTGTTGCATACCAATACTGTTCCCCCTAACGCCAAACCTGATTTTCCCTTCGGTGATTTTAATCTTCAATTTTTCAACGAAGTACTCAATGGAGCTCTCTGGGACGATCAAGCGGAGTTAACTGTTGGACAAGTTCAATATTCTACCATGGCTCAATCACAACAACCCACCCTACAGCCCGAGGGTGCTTTGGACGCTTTTCGTGGGGAAAACCCCAATGGTTTTTGGAAATTGACCATTATTGATAAAACGCCTAACACCCAAATCACAGTTACAGGCACTGAAACATGGGAGTGGACTAATGATGATGAAGGATTTCCAATTGCTATTTTGCCTGGTCCTCCAGGGCAATACCAAATCGACTTCGTTTGTGATAACAAACAAATGCAATTTCAGTGGGGTAGTTTAATCACTTGTGATCATACTTTCTTATTTTATAATCCTAATCTTGATGAAACTGGCTATGATTTTTTCTTTAGACTCAAAGCTGATTCAGAGCTACCAATAAATAACAGCGATCAAGAGCTAATCAGTGCCACATTGCACATCACTAGTCTTACCGAAAATCATCCTTTCAAATGGGCTTTTGCTACTAACAGTATTCAAACTGCAATCCAAGATGCCTCTGTTACCAGTTCAGATATTATTGTAACAAACTTAGGAAATAACCTTAAGGAGCTAAAACTCTTCACCGAACTACAACACAACTTTTGTGGTGATTTAAAAATTTCTTTAACTTCTCCTTCCCAAAAAATCATTCTGATTTCAGCCAATAATGGCGGTAACTTAAAAAATTTATTCACTGATACACTTTGGGATGATCAAGCTGTAACGCCCATCACAGACGCAATTTGTCAAGATAATGTCACAAAACACACTATGATTCCAGAGGGTAAATTGGCAGCATTTCGCGGAGAAAACCCAAACGGAAAATGGACTCTAACTGTAACTGATCAAGCAGGTAATAATAGCTCCGGCCAACTTTTAAAATGGGGATTACGTTTCAACACCTATATTAACCCAATCCAACCACCTGCTGCATTGCCTATCCCTTCTGCCCCCTCTGAAATAACAACATCTGTTTTTAATTTTACCAATGCACAAGCCTCTCAAATTCTCAATTTTCAGCCAAAAGAAATTCCATTCAACGTGGAAAATCTACCTGGCACAGTTTGGAGCGCAAACCTAACCACTTTCTTTACTCACCCTTCTAGTAAAGATTTGGAATTGAAATTAACCGCTCCTTCAGGAGAAGAAGTTATTATTTCAAGCAAAAACGGTTATCAGCACGGACCTTTTGATGAAATTTTCATGCTCGACCAAAATGTTAATCAACCCAACAATACTCCCGTCTTTCCTTTTCCGAACTTTATTCCACCTCCTTATAGCCAGGTTTTTAATGGAACCCTTTGGGACGATCAAGCTGTGTTACCAGTTGCTGATGAAGATTACCTTATCGGCAATCTGCCTCATTTCCAATTAATTCCAGAAGGCTCATTTGATATATTCAAAGGTATAAATCCCAATGGTGTCTGGAAATTAACTATCCTAGATGGGCGAGATAATCAACCCATCAAAGGAATACAACATTGGTTAGATGGTGATAGCCCTATTCAAGAAAACATTATTGGCACAACAGGAGCTATTGCCAGCAATATCCTACAAATAGTTACTGCTGCAGGTGAGGTAACTACGAAGGAAAAAAGTTTTACCAATACAGAAACTATAGCAATTAACGACTTAGAAACTAAAATTTCTGAAATCAATGTGGCTGACATTGGCAATGTCATTGAACAAGTTAAAGTTTTTACTAAAATCACACATCCTAAATCAGGAGAGCTTAATCTGAAACTCACTGCTCCTTCAGGTAAAACTGTTATTCTTTCCACAGGTAATGGTGGTGATAACGCAAATGTGTTTAATGGCACGCTGTGGAATGATCGAGCACCAGGTGATCTTCGTGTCACAGGCGTTAATTTTGTGAACGGTCAGGCCCAACCTTTGCTCATCCCCGAAGGTGCTTTATCCCCATTTCGAGGTGAAAATCCCAATGGCAAATGGACCTTATCCATTAGCGATACCAAGGCCGGAGGCAATACAGGCAATCTGCTAGAATGGAGCTTACAAATCAATAGCTACCTCAGTACATTACCACCCGTTGATGGATTTCCTCATATTCCCAAGCCTTTACCACCAGCTAACTTTACCAAGGGTAATGACTACGTTTTCGGCCAAAAAGGGAAAGTTGCCTATCTTTTAAAACAAGAAGACGGTAAAAGCTTAAGCGCACCTATTACCCTAGGAAACTTGCCTGCCAAACATAAAATTGTAGCAGCCAATCATTTTGCTATTCCGGGTCAATCCAATCAAATGGTTTGTGTGATTCTTCAAAATAAAACTCAATTGTTTGCCAAAGCCGTTGGAGCTAATGGCAGTAGTTTTAGCGATGCTCCTTTAACACTTCCCAGCCTCACCGATCGTAAAGACAAACTCGTTGCCAGCGGTGATTTAAATCGTGATGGGTACAATGATCTCATCATCCAAGGTCGTCGTAAAAGTGTGCAAGCTTTTTTAGGGCCTGAATTTAGCCCTTTCCCTCTGACGAATATTTTTAAAAAATATGGAAAAGTCGTGGGTGTGGCTGATGGAAAAATCTTAACCCGTAAAAAAGGTCTTCTCTATGCCACTACGGTAGGCATTGAAAGTAACGGCTTCACCCCTACAACTACTTTAATTGGCAATGGCTTAAAATCATCGCTTAAAATTCGCGGCGTAGCCGATATTCTCAAGAAACCCGGCCTGGAATTAATTACGCAAGAAGGAAATAAAATTGGCTACGGCCCTCTTAATTTGAATGGATCTTTTGGCTATCTTTACACCAATCGAACCGATCTCTCTCTAGGAAAAGCCGTAGGCCCTAAATAAATTTGTTTGCTTTATGAAATGGCTTGCTTTGACATTTTTATTTTTTGCATCTTTTGTAAAAAGTTTTGCTCTATTGGAAACACCACCTCCCAATGCTGCATTGTTAAATTTTACCACTTCGTTGACTCAATCAGCTCCTATTTCTGATCTTTCCACCAATGAATTTACATTTTTTCTCAATAATACCACAGGCGTCGTTTGGGATGTAAAACTTACCACTACCCTTGAGCATCCTCGTCCTTCTGACTTAGAAATTTATCTAACATCCCCCCAAGGAACTTCCGTGCCTTTAAGCTTGAGAAACGGCACTACCAATAGTGCGGATCTTTTTAATAATTTATCATGGCAAAGCCAAGCACCTGTTCCTATCACCGATTATGTTGTGACCAATGGCATTTCTCCGGCTACAGTCACTCCTGAAGGCTCATTTGATGCTTGCTTTAAGGAAAACCCTGAAGGCACCTGGCAATTAATTATTATTGATCGTGAAGCGGGCATGAGCGGCTTTTGCAGCAATGCAACTTTATCCGTAACGACTTTAGTGGGTAATTCCATTACACGAACTGGTACGTTTTTTGCCGCTAATTCTGTGACTGGAACTAATTTACCAGGCCCTATTCTCAGCTTATCTAGTAATGCCTTTTTCTTGGAAGTTACTAATGTTGGTCCTTATCTTTCACAAATTAAAGTTCAAACCTGGTTACGACACACCTTTAATTCAGATCTTGATATTTACCTTACCTCACCTGAAGGCACAACCGTTACCTTAACCACCGATAACGGCGAAAATAAAACTGATGTTTTTAATGGCACGATTTGGGACGATCAAGCAACTATACTTGCTACCACTGCGCGTTATACTAATTCCACGCCTATTGAATTTCTGATCCCGGAAGGTTCCCTGGCTGCATTTCGCGGTGAAGATCCAAACGGAACTTGGACACTTCGAATTTTTGACGATGTTGCTTTGGATGAGGGAGTTCTTGATGACTGGGGATTAATTCTCGATACTTTGCCTGGACTCATTACCGATGTTACGGGCGATCATTACACTGATATTGTAACCTCAAAAGGACGCAAAATTTATGTATTGCAGATGATTAATGCAGCCCCTCAAGGTGCCTCCTTTGCTGGTCTTATTCCTAAAAAAAATAAAGCAGTTGCTATTAACGAATTTACCGGCGATCAACAGGCAGACCTTTTATTACAACAAGATACTTTTCTTTCCATCATGGCTTTTTCCAATAGTTTCCTTATTAGCAATTCCATCACCCTTTCCGGGGACGTCATCCGACCTAAATATAAAGTCGTGGCGACAACAGACCTCAATCAAGATGGTCTCGTCGACATCATTTCACAAAATAAAAGTCAGTTGGGTTTAACTCTGGCTCGTAAAGACGACGGAGTTGTTAGCTACCAGTTTCAACCTCTGGAAATCGGTCAAACGGGTAAAATCGTAGGTGCCGATCGCACCAATTTGTTCCAACGCGTTAAATCCAGTCTCTACTCTATCCCTGTTGTCAATGAAGGAAGTAATAACTTTCATTTAGGTGATCCCATTCTCATTAGCAAAGATTTGCGTCCCACTTTTCAGATTAGTGGTGTTGCAGAGTTATCACCGCTAGAGCCCGGCAACGAATTCATTATTCAAAGAGGTACCACCATCGGATATGGCCCCACCAATGTTGCTCGCAACATTACCACTCTCTATAAAGGTAAAGGACAAGGCAATATCGGTCGTGTTGTGGGTCCTCGTTAAGCTTTCTAAGCTGGACTTTTTCATTCTTAACGCCAAGTTTACCTTATGGCGCGTTATCTTTTTGGTTTCGTGATAGCTTGGTTAATTTGCCAAACAGCTTTTACTCAAACTTTAGTCAAACGCACTTATTGGGAAGTCAAAATTTCTGAGGATCAAAACTACGTAGTGGCTCTCGATGCGATCTCTTCTGTTGGACTTCATAATTACATTGTAGATGGCGTATTGGAGGTTACAGAAACCTCCATCGACACGGAAGGCACAGCATTAGCTCGTTTTTATTACATTGAAAAATTGGAAGATACTACCTCTCCAGCGCCTGGCTTAACGGAAAAAGTGCAACCCGCAATCGAAGCAGCTAAAAAAGCTAAAGAAGCCCTGGAAACTCTTGCTGGAGGCGAAGCTAACAATCCCTTGGAATCTAAAAAAGTAACTAAAAACTATCCTGTCACTACCCATGCTAAAACGATCGAATATCGACTTGCAACCAAAGCCGATGTAAAAAAAATTTACGATAGCGTGAGCAAAGCGCTCAAAGAAAATTTAACAACCACTCAGGATTTCAGTAAAAGTGATAAATAATCTCATTTTTCAAAACAAAAATTCTCACTTTTTAATAAAAAACTTTTTGTGTTTTCTCTAAACTCAATTAAATTAATAGATGAAAAAATCATTTTTTTTAATAACTCTATTTTTATTTTTAAAACATAACTCTTTTTGCCAAGATTGGGAATGGGCTAAGCGAGCAGGAAGTATTAATAACGTTCCTTATCCTCTTCAACAACTCGACGCCAGCTATTCTTGTGCGGTCGATAAATTAGGACACTGTTATATTACTGGTATGATTTATAGCCCCAATCAAACTGATACCGTTGCAGATTTTGATCAATGGGTTATCCAAGCCAAAACACCCCCTACTCTTTACTTAGCTAAATATAACAACAATGGTAATGTGGAATGGGTTAAAACAGTTACTAACGCCGTAGGGCGCGCAGTAGCGGTAGATTCTCAAAATAATGTTTATATCACTGGTAAATTTGGTTCACAAACCGTTTTTGAACAAAATCAGATCCTTAAATCCTTAGGTTCTAGCGATGTATTTTTAGCCAAATATACTCCTGAAGGACAATGTTCTTGGGCTATTAAAGGCGGCACGACTTCCGGAGAAGATGAAGGCCTAAGCATTGCAATCGATATTCGTAATCGTATCTACGTCACGGGCAAAGTCGGACAAGGCTCTGGAAATTTCGAACATACTCCTTTAAAAGTTAATATCCCTAATAATGAAGGAGGCGATTTACATGTCGCTTTCTTAGCCCAAGCGGATCCTAGCGGTTATTGGGAATGGGCAAAACCCACTGTAGTTGAAGGTAGTTGTGCCTATAGCACAGGATACAGTATTGATACCGATGGTTTAGGAAACATTTACATTGCAGGCATCTATTCGGGCGGTTGTTCTTTCAGCAATACTATTAAATTAATTAGCACACTCAACGATGAAGATGTGGATGGATTTGTGGCAAAATATTCTTCAACCGGACAAGCCATTTGGGCAAAAAAAATTGGCTCCCCCCAAGCCGGCTCCAGCCAGGTTACCCAAGCTCTCATTGTTGACAAAAAAAATAATATTTACATCACCGGCCATTATCTCTCTGGCATCACTATTGGTAATATTACCTTTCCTTCGAAACCTTCTCAAGCTGCGGATGCTTACCTGGCTAAATTAAACTCGAATGGATCAGTTCTTTGGGCAAAAAACATTGGGAATCCGGTCGACCACGAAAACTTTAACACCTATGGCTGGTCTCTAGCACTTAGCGACTCGGACGCCGTTTATCTGGCAGGAGAATTCACACATGAAGTCAAATTCGATGCTAACAACTCTTTAATTCATCCTGACTTCGTAACTCCTAAGTTATTTTTAGTCCGCTATAATTCAGACGCCACCTTCGGTTGGTCCTCTTACATCGAAAAACAAGGAGACGCCTATCCTTGGGGCCTAGCGAATTTTATAGAAGAAAATAAAGAAAATCTTTTTATCACTGGTGAGTTCCATAATTTTATGATTTTAGGAAATTACTTTCTACAAACTATAGGTGACGGCGACATCTTTCTCGCAAAAGGAGTCGTAAAAAAATATTAAACTCTTTGTAGTTATCCCTCATAAAAAGAGGCAAGTTTGACTTGTCTCTTTTCTTTTTATAAAAGATCAAGCTAAGCTCACTATGCATCTTTATGCTTAGCCTGGACCATATTTCCTACCAAACCGCCGCGCCTTCAAACGATGCTCAACCTATTCTTCACTCCGTCTCAGCCACTTTTAACATTCCTTCCTTTTCAGCTATTTTAGGCCCATCAGGATGCGGCAAAAGCACCCTATTAAAAATCATTGCTGGCATTCTGGAACCTAGCCAAGGCAATATTTTTTGGAATGGACGCAATCTTGTAACCGAGGGCGATTTATTACCCGGCCAAATCGGTTACGTTCCCCAATTCAGCATTGCCCACGAAAACCTCACGGTCGCTGAAAATATTCAAATCGCATGCCAACTGCGTATGAATCGAATTTCTTCTGAGGAGCTAAAACAAAAAGTAAAAAACCTTTTAAATGATGTCGGCCTCCAAGAAGTTGCGGATCGTCCCACTCGACTCATTTCAGGTGGACAAAAACGCCGACTCTCCCTTGCCATGGAATTAGCTAGCGCTCCCACCCTCCTGCTTTGCGATGAAGTGACCAGCGGCCTCGACCCCCAATCTGAAACGGAAATCCTCCATTTACTTCACCAACTCGCGCAACAAAAAAAATGTCTCATCCTCAACGTCACCCACAGTCTGAACCACCTGGAACTTTACGACTCCATCACAGTGCTTTACCAAGGTCACCTAGCCTATCACGGACCCTCCGCTTATCTCCTCACCCACTTTGGCATTCATCACCCCGAAAACCTTTTCCCCACACTTCTCTCGCAAGTTCCTGAAAATTGGAGCTCTCACCATTGGACAAATTTAGAAACAGAATCACACATCAGTGAAGAAAACAGAGAAGAAATACCAACCATCGCTTCACCCTTGCGACAATTTTTCATCCTTCTCAAACGACGACTACTACTTTTTTATCGTGACCGCTCACAATTTGCGCTTCATCTCCTACTACTTTTTCTTTTTCCAAGTCTAGTCGTATTATTTGCCTATCGTGGTTTGCCTCAAATTCAAAACCTCAACATGGGCCAAGACATCAACCTCATTCAACAACTCAAAGAAACCGTCACATTCACTGCGCAAACTAGCAAAATCGGAAGCTTAGTTTCAGGCCTCATTTTATTTCAAGTGATTCTACTCACCCTCATGGCATCCAACAATTCGGCTCGCGAAATCGTCGCCGAACGACTTTTACTAGAAAAAGAAAAACTAGCCGGGCTCAATATCTCAAGTTACCTCGCAAGCAAAATTCTTTTTTTATCTTTTCTCGTAATCGCTCAATCCATTTGGATGACACTGTTTGTCAAAACCATCTGCCGCTTTCCTGGCTCCGTCCTACCTCAAATTATTTTACTCACCTTTGTCAACGCCGCCGTCACAGCCACCTGTCTGGCTATTTCCAGTTGGTCTCGCACTACAGAAAAAGCCTCTTTAATTTCTTTGTACATCGTCGGCTTTCAACTTCCTCTGTCGGGTGCCGTTCTTGCTTTACCCTCCTGGCTCACTCATTTCGTCCAACCCTTTATTGCAACCTACTGGAGCTGGTCAGGCATGCTTCAAACCATGCGTGCCGAACGTATTTACGATCTCGTTATCGCAATTTCTGAAACCGCTCTCTCCCCACTACTTCTTTGCTATTGGGTATTAGGCGCGCACACCTTACTCGCTATCTTTCTTGCCTACTTAGGCTGCTGGCGAAGCGCCTGGGACAATTAGGCATTCACTTGAAACTCGAAATAAATTTGTCAACCCTATCCATTCCTCTTATACTTTAATAAGTTATGCCCCGTCGTGCCAGCGCCAAACATCATCCAACCATTTGGATTTTTGTAGTCGGTCTCATTATTATTTTGGGAGCTGGAGGCTACTACCTTTATCGCAATGTCAACGATCCCTTTCGAACATTACAACCCTTAGACGTTTCCATTTATCTGGAAAACTCCAATAGCCTGCGTGGCAACACCTATAAAATCCAAGCCACCATTCAAAATTCTTTAGCCTGGTCCCCTAATCTGGGTCGGCTTTTTTCTGTCGCTATGGAATCCGGCGAACCTTTGCCTCTTTTAGTTCCTGTACAATTCAATCAAACCAATTTGCAAAAAGGACAAAAATTTTTCTTTAAAATCAAAATCAGTGAAAAAGGCATCCTAACAGTAGAAGACCTGAAAAAATCATGAAACGCAGATTAATCATTTTAGAAATGTTCTGCCTATGCGCTAGCTACACTCTTTTCGCGCAAGCTCCCGACACCGCTCCCGCAGCACCCACCACTCCTGCCGCGTCCGCGCCCACCGAGTCCACAACGAGTGATTCCAAACTGCTTGGCAAAGACCTTCCCTTTTTCAATCCTGGCAATGAAATCGTCACTTGGGATGGCAAAAATTGGAACATTTCAGACAATCGAGTTTTTCGAGCGCGATTCGAAAAATATCTTAACGCTCCGGAGCAAACTTCTCAAGACGACGTTGCCTATCAAAAAATCATCGACCAAATCCTCGAAAAATTGGCGCCTAAAAAAGTCAACGCTACAACTCTCGATGAAGCTTGGGCTCTTTTACCTGAAGCTTCTAACTACAAATCCGATGCCCACCTTTGCGACTCACTTTCCGACGCGGTATATGCTTCCTGGCTAGCCAAAGAAGAAATTCAACGCCTTACCAAAGCCAATGAAACCTTAGATCGCCAAAAAAGCTCCATCGAATGGAACATGAAAATGGCGGTGCAAAATCAGGATCTGGAAAAAAGTCCGCCCAAAAATCCCTTCGCTGCTGCGGAATGGGCCAAAGAACAAGAACTCAAACGCACCACTCGTACCCAACCTTACCTCGAACGTTTAGCTGACATCAATACGCGATTGCTTGCAAACCGAACCAAAAAAGAAGCATCAGAACTACAAACCAAAATCGAATTCCAAGCTCTCATTGTTCAATTTTTTCTTCAACGCCGATTCCAACACGTTGTCATCGCCAACCGCTTCTATCGCTCCATTTTTGGCGATGGCGACACTCAACTACGTGTTGACGACCCGATGAAAAATCTTCTCACCCAAGGCAGCGGCTTACCCGCCACCATCGGACTCCTTGATTCCATGGCAAACGAAGCCATGCGTGACGTTACCGAAGGCGTCGACGCTTTTAATTTCTTACTAGAGAAAGAAGAACTCGCCAGCGCCACACAGCGTCTTCAAGAAGCTTTCACCGTCGGCGAATATCTTCCTGCCATTCGCACGCTGTCTCGCGATAAAAAACGCCAAGCACTCGACTTTGCTCAAAAGTCCAATCAACTCATCTCCGCCTTGGAAGTTAAGGATTACACTCTAGCAGAAAACCTCGTAAATGAACTGGAAAAAATGGCAAAAGATTTTGATAAGTCCAAACCCTTAGCCGCTATCGAAACCGCAAAAACCGTCAGCGGCATGCACCTTGCTAAAGCGCGCACTGCTGCCGTTAGCGGCGATCGTGCCACCCTGGAAACGGAATTAAAAAATGCCATGGAAATCTGGCCGCGTAACCCAGAACTAGCAAAAGTTTCTGGCGCCATCTTTGAACAAACTGATATCCAACAACAAGCGCTAGTGGATTTGGAACGTTTGATGAGCCAAAAAAATTATCGTCAAATCTATGAGGATCGTGTCCGCTTCATCGCCGCCGCAGCGCTTTATCCCGAAAAACAAGAAAAACTCGCCACTGTTTTGGAAAACATGCAGCTCATTGAAAGCAGCATTATTCGCGCTAACGAAATATCAAAACGTGGCGATTATGCCGGCGCATGGGAAAGCGTCGAAAAGGTATTTCAACAATTTCCCGACGATAATAAACTCAACCAAGTTCGCGCCGATCTTACCACACAAGCTGCCGACTTCGTACGCAGCCTCCGCACCGCTCAAGACTTAGAAAAAAAAGAGCAAACCGGCTCTAGCCTCGCTTGGTATCTAAAAGCCCAACGACTTTATCCCCCTAGCGAATTTGCTAAAGAAGGCATTGCTCGTTTGGTTAAAAACATTCTGCCGGAAGAATCTTAAAAGTTGATACCATTTTGTTAAAAAAGATTAAAATCACTCACTTCAGAACCACTGCTTTTAATTGATCGCTAACCCTTTCAATATCAAAATATATTAAAATTTGACAACCGCTCCTTCATAGGTTTTATTCTCCTTAATGCAAAAACAACAAACCTCTCGCAATCCTTTCGATAAAATAACTGAGGTCTCTTCATTTTTAGACAGACTCGATTCACCCTCAGTGGCAGACTATGCTGCTTCTTGTGCCGCTCAAGGCAAACCTATGGATCCAATGGTGTTAATTGATATAGCAAAAACGATCAATGGGCCGAATAATTCCATAAAAACAGGTGGCATGGGAATGTTTTAAACTTCGTCCTCACACCATTTTTTGATAAATGCGTAGCAACTCTCTCCCTTCTCGACCTTCATAACTCCGATTAGGAATCCACTCTTTTTCTAAAGTAAAATAGGGATTAAAAAGTAAGTCTAATTGTGTTACTTTAATCCCAAACGGCGGACCTTCTTCCACTTCGGGATTTAAATAAAAAATGCCCAATAACCTGCCGTTCACCTTCAAAACTTCATAAACCGATTTCACATAAGCTTCGCGTTGATTAGGATCAATCGCACAAAAGCAAGTGTGCTCCACAACCCAATCAAATTTCTCTTTCCAGGCCTCAGACAAATGAAAAAGATCGCCCAAAACATATTCGACTTTTCCCAAAAATTCTTTAGCTCGCTCAATCGCCGTTGGCGCAACATCCAAGCCCGTGACATTGGCTCCCCGACTCGCTAACAAACGCGCATCGTGACCCAACCCACAACCCGGGACCAAAACCTTTCCTTTAATCGGATGATCCTTCAAATAATCTTCCAAAGGTGGCGCAGCATAACCTTTATCCCAAGGCGTGTCACGGACTCGATAACGCTGTTCCCAGTCCATCAACGCACTCCATCCACGCGAAACCCTTGGTTCTCTAGGAAGTTACGAATTTTCGCCGGTTGATCCCCTTGAATTTCAATTTCTCGATCCTTCACTGTTCCGCCGCATCCACAAAATTTTTTTAAACCTCGCGCCAACTCGTCAATCTCGCGAAGATTGATTCTCGATTCAAACTGCGAAACCACAATCACCGCCTTACCGGCGCGTTGTGACGTCTCTTTACGCAATACCACACGCCCTTTTTTTGCAGTGACAACCGAAGTAGATTCCGAAGAAGAAACAGGAAGTCCCTCCAGGTGAAATGCAGCAAAAGGCGAACTAAGCGGCGCCGACTCACCCGAGGTAGGAATGCGTTCTTTCTTTTTCATAAGATCCTTTTACGAATAAAAACGTGCAAAAAAAACTTTTTTTTATAAACTTAAAAATATGCAAATTAATCTCACCTATCAACCTCTTCTAGCTTTAATCGCTGGCATTTTAATTTTAATTGTCCCGCGACTACTTAACTACATCGTTGCCATCTATTTTATCATTATTGGCATTGCAGGCCTGATTCGCTAGCGCTTTCGCCAAACCGTGGCTTCGGCTACGCTCCATTGATATTTTCGCGCATGCTCGCGAATTAGGAAAGGCATGTCATGACACTCCAGCAACTCAAAATCCGATTCCAATAAAGATTGAAGTGTATCCAAAGTAAAAATTGATTTTTCATCACGTTTTATTCCACCCAACCATTCCTCTTTTGGTGTCACAGTTTCCAACCAAGTGTAAGGCGAAGTAATCAGCAAAATTCCTTTAACCGCTAAAAAAGAACTGATTTTTTCCAAACATCGCTTGAGTTCAGGCAATCGATCGATAAGATTAGCCATCAGCACAAAATCAAACACTCCCAATTTCGAATCAAGTTGGCAAGCATTACCATGAATAAATGTCACCTTATCTCTTATAATATCCGAAGGCACCTGAGCTACAAACTGCTCCACCAGTTCACCTTCCAAAGGAAAAGAATAACTTAATTCACCGTTTTGCTTTAATTGATTCGCCGTTGCAATAAAACGTCGAGAAGCATCCAATCCGATGACCTCATCAAAATTTTTTGCGAGTTCAAAAGTTGATCTTCCCACAGCGCATCCCAAATCCAACGCCCTTCCCTTTTTTTGAGACCAACGCACGCCCAATTCCGCACAGCGCACTGGAAAATAAAGCGCGTCAACGGGTCCAAAAGAATAAGGCAAAATCTCTTCACGCTTGCCGTAATGAAACAACAAATATTGCGCCAACTGTGCGTCAGACTCGTAATCCACCATACTATCAAACAGCCAATAAAGACCGCAAATAAGCTGAAGGCTTATAGTTCTCGATTAACACTTCCACCGATCCATTGCGATAAAGCCGGACTTGCGGCGCTTCAACCTCTGGCGTTTTATGCGGAGCAAATAAAATATCATCATGCGTGGCATTTTTCGCTTTCGCAAATTTATCGGGTGTTAAATGTCCTCCCAAATGATCACTGCGACCTGTCGCAACATGAAACGTGCCTAAAATTTTTTCATCTTGAATATCCCGACCCGCAAAAGGCAATTCTTGAGTACCAAAACCCAGCTCACCTAACTCGCCCGTCACCGGATCATTTTTTAATTTCTTTTGATGCTCTTCGATAGTCGATTTCTCTCCATACAACAAAGTTGCTTCCACAATTCGCCCTCCCGTCACTCGCATCAACCCCAACGTTCCATCTTCATACTTCATCGGGAAAAACCCTTCTGCGCCCGTTGGCACATAATAAATTTCGCCTGCCGGCAAATTAGCCACATCCGGATTTCTACCGCGACACAATCCATGACTTTTCTGCGCTTCTTGTTTACCCAATTCCAATGTTAACGTATAAGGTTTGTTCGCCACCTTAAAATCAATCTCCACCTTATCCGCACGCGTCATTCCCAAACGCAATTTTTCTGCCTGACGGCTCACCTCCTCATAATCTACCGATAAGCCTGTCGCTAAAATCGTAGCGTTCACTCCGTGCAATGTAGCGCCCCGAAATCCGTAGCGCTTAGCGAACGCCGTCAAAGGCGCCGTAGCAGAATAAGTCGAAATACAAAGTAAAATATCATAGTTAGGATAAATATCCTTTTCCAGGCTCAGTCGCTTCCCGCTTACATCGTAAGCCACATCCTTCATATCCAAATTACTTCCACCCGTAATTTCATAAGCATAAAGCTCGCCTCCTTGCAATTTTAGCTCCTCCAAAACCCCTTGTTTTAACCCTTCATAAAAAACTTCCACCGCATATTTCTGAATCAAAAGCTGAGGATCTTTCAAAAATTTTAACCCTTTCACATTTGCCGGATGAAGTAAATCAATTAGAATGCCAATCTTTTCTCCAGGTTGAGGCGCAAAAACCGTGCGCAATAATCGACTTAAACTGAAGGGAGGGAAATGAGAAACGGGTTGCATAAAGTTTAATCAGTTAAGATCGAGAAAAATAAAAAATCAAGAAATGTAATCTCAAAGATTATTTCCTAGCCAAGCCAGCAACCAGAAAAAAACCATCGGCCAATACATGAGATTACCTAAATATTCTGACCATTTAGATTGAAGAGTCTTCACACCTTGCAAATCCGAGGAAATAATTTTTCCTTTAGCAAGGTTTTCAAAAAGCTCATCCTCTCCCATGCGATCACATATACCTCTTACATCTCCATTTTCAAAAACTGCTGTGAATCCATCAAAAGGAGTAAACAAATTAGGATTACCTATTACTTTAACAATCTTCATTGAGATGGGTTGCCCAAATTCCTGCAATATAATAATCTCCGCTCCAACACAAGGATAAAGCAATTTATTTTTTGGATGGTTCCAACCAAAAATAATGCAAATAATAAGCACGAACCATCTTACAACAAAAGCTTCTTTTTCTGTTAATTTTCTTAACTGAAATGTAAATATTACAAAGAAAGGTAAGGCAGGTAAAAACCAATTCATACCGTTATTAATGGCCCCACTCGCTATAAACAAAATAGAAATAATTAACAGCGACCATTTTTTAACTAATGCGTATGATTTAATCTTATTTAAGTAAAAATAGCTTTGCTTTAACATAGACATAAAATTTATTAAATGACGGTG
>JAIBCM010000009.1 GCA_019694135.1 Verrucomicrobiia bacterium
GCTAACTATCCAATATTGTTTGTTAATGATGCGTTTAAGATGAAAAATAACTTTTGAGGAAAATAGTCTAACCTTCATCCCCACAAATTCTTACCTCTTGTCTCTCTTTGTCAATGGTTTTTTTATAGTGTTTTAGGCATTTGATTATTCAAATCTTTACTGCCTCTCTTAAATAAATCGGTTCCAGGTCTGTTTCTTGTTGGGATTTATCCTTCCATCGTTGCGATCCTAACTGCGCCAATTCTCGCGCATGCGGCCAAGCTCGTTCGGAAATTTCTGGCAATGACTCAGCACTAACAGCGAAAGTTAATTTACTGACTTCATCTTCTGCGCGCTCACGAGAAATGGTGTGCGATTTTTTGATACAAATCCCATTCTCGTAAATCGTCAGATAATATTCGCCGCGTTTCGCATCGGCAAAAACTCCAAGTCGACTGACATGAGCAAATTGTCTACCCACAGCATCGGCGCTTGGAATTCCCATGAGTTGAATACCTTTTGAAAGGCGCAAAGCCCGAGCAACAGCCAAACCAACTCGGATGCCTGAAAAATTTCCAGGCCCTAATCCCACCACTATTACCTTAACCTGCTGTAACATGGACTGAATTTTTTCCAATGCTTGAAAAAGTTCTTCGTTCCGATGATCTTTTTTCCATTCTTGTTGAAACAAAATTTGATCCGGCTTTTGTCCATCAATCAAACATAAAGATCCCAACGAAGAAGAGTTCTCTAAAGCAAGTAACATGATAGATTATTCCCAACTAATTTTGCGCTGTGTTTCATTTTGAATTTCTATTTTAACATGAAAAGCAGGCGTTAAAGAAAGCGTTTCTATTTTTTCGGGCCATTCCATCACAAGAACTCCTTCGTGCAACGCATCGTCTAAACCTAAAAAATTAATTTCTCGCTGAGATTGAATACGATACCAATCCGCATGCCATAAAGACAAACGACCTCCGCGATATTCATGCAATAAAGTAAACGTTGGACTAGTCACTTCACCGGCAAAACCTAAACCTTCTGCTATTCCTTTTACAAAATAGGTTTTTCCCGCGCCCATTTCACCGCTTAACGCCACAACATCACCCTGTTTCAATTGCTGAGAAAATTGCGTGCCAATCGCAACCGTTTCCGATTCGCTATTGGAAATGATCGAATCCGCCATAGGTTTTTAAGTATTTCGATTTTTTCTTTTTTGCACCTTTTTTCTTAATAACGCCAATTTGCGTTAAACGCGTTTGGAGCGGCCAGTGTTGCTGCAGTTTTTCTGCGACTTTTGGTTTTAGGGTAAAGAGTAATTCAAAATCCTCACCTTCTGACCAGGCTTGTTTTTTTGTAGCACCGCGAGTTATCGGCAATTTTTCTTCCTCAACTTCAAAATCCACATCGCTCATTTGACATAAACGCAGCAAATCTTTTCCTAGCCCATCACTAATATCCATCATGGCCGAAGGTTTCACATGTTTCACAAGCCATTGCGCCTCTTGCAAACGCGGCACAAAATCCAAATGCTTGCCCTTTCGCGATCCACCCAAAGTTCCTGTAACAAAAATAAAATCGCCTGACTCTGCACCCGATCGCAGCACCAGTTCTTTGCGTTTCACTTCACCTAAAAGAGCAATTGATAAAAAAAACTGAGAGGCTCGCGTAGTTTCACCTCCCACTAAATTAATCCCGTAACATTTCGCGCATTTCTCTATGCCTCGATAAAAGCCCAAAACCCGTTCCAATCTGGTGGTCAGCGGCGCACCCAATGTAATGAGAGCGGCCGTCGGCAAACCTCCCATCGCAGCTATATCACTCACGCAACGCGCCAAAGCCTTCCAACCCACGCGTTCCGGTTTTTCCTGCTTAAGAAAATGAATACCTTCCACCACTGCATCGGTTTTAAAAAGACAAAGTTTACCTTCAGATTGAGACAAGTTTAACACCGCGCAATCATGGCCAATTCCGTATAATACTCGTTTATTTTTTTTCTTCCACGAAAGCGTCAATTGTCGAATCACCTCATCTTCGCCCAAATCTTTTAGAAGATTTTTTTTAAACCGCATAAGACAACAAAACTTAAAATTCAAAATAACTAAGTTACCGACCTATAACCGCAACCAAATCAGGATAATTCATTGCCACGGTTAATGTCACGGCATTAAATAGTGCATGCAATCCAATATTGGTCCACAACGAACCGGTCAATTCATAAAGAAGACCTAGAAAAATTCCTAAAAACATCAAAGGCAAAAAAACGGGCAAATGTTGATGCATAGCACTAAATAAAATAGCAGTAATGAAAAGCGCCAGCCAACGCGGCCAAAACGATTTAAACCAAGCATAAAGAAAGCCGCGAAATAAAATTTCTTCCGATAAAGGCGCTAAAATCACCGCCAATAAAAAAAACCGAACTATTTCATCACGATTTTTTAATTCAATAAAATCTTTCAATAACAACTGCGGCTCCCAAGGAATTCCTAAAAACCGACATGCCCACTCTGAAACAACCGCGCCCAATCCCACCAAAGGAAGCGCAACAAAATAAGCAGCTAAAGGAACCAAAACACACAAAAATAAGGAACTCTTAGCCAAACCCAAAGCAGCAATAGGTTGTCGTCCCGCCAACCAGCATCCCACCAAACTTGCTGCGACCATTGCTACAGAAAAAAAATTCACTCCCCCGCCCAATAGAATCAAACACAAGACAATCAAAAAACCACCCAACGCCAATCGATCCAAAGATAAGGGAACAACCTGATTCAAATGCCAATCCAATTTTTTCTGTTGCGATTCCACGTGCAGCGAGCGTGCTTCTTAATTCGCCAACCAATGCGGCGACAAATAATAAGCCTTTCCCGGCTCTAACGCATAGCGATCAAGAGACCAGTTAAGCTCTACTTTCGTTGAGGAAGCCGAGCCAAAAAAGTTAAAAACTCGTCGCCAATCAAAAGGAGTCATATAACGCACGACACGAGCTTCGCGCACATTGGCAAGTTGTTTTGCCTTAATTACTGCATCTTCAAAATAACCTAATTGATCCACAAACTTTTCTTTAAGCGCCATCGGACCCGACAAAATTCGGCCATCCGCCACGCCTGTCTTCAATTTTTCCACATCCAACTTTCTTTCCTTAGCCACAATTGAAACAAAACGATCGTAAGTTTCCATGATAAAATCCTGAACATATTGCAACTCCTCAGGCGTTGGCTCCCGACTGCCGGAAAGCATATCCTTAAACTTACCTGATTTAAATGTTAAAACTTGCAACCCTACTTTATCCAACAACTGCCGATATTGCAGCGACTGCATAATAACACCAACACTTCCAGTAATCGTCATCTCGTTCGCAAGCAAATAACTGGTCCCCATCGCGGCGTAATACCCACCCGAAGCGGCCACGGACATCATATATGTTATAATCGGTTTTTTAAATTCATCCCGCGTTCTTTGCAACTCATGATAAAGCACATCACTCGCATTAACCTCGCCGCCTGGTGAATTAATACGCAATATAATCGCTTTTACTGATCTATCCTCACGCGCTTGTTTTAACTGTCGAATGATCTCTTCTACCTTCGACTCACCACTTTCTCCTGGTTCCGCATAAGTAATAACCCCCATTAAATCAATGACTACAATTTTATTTGGCGAGCGCCCTTCAACCATCGTTTTTTCCTCAAATTCACGATGCACAAACATACGAGATGCCGACGAGGATCGCTTCGCTTTCAAACCTACATAAAAAATACCGTTTAAAATCGCACTAATCCCTAGCAACAAAATTAAAAAAACAATCAAACAACCCTGTTTCGACGAACTTTGGCTCATAATCGTTTTTTCAAAATGACACAATTTTACTGGGAAGCAAGTGGATTTACGAATTGCGCAATTTGCGCATCGCCCTCCCAAGATAATCTATCACATGCCGGGGCAAAAGAGTTTCATAACTCTGTTTCGCTAATGCCTCATCAGCAGCAGCACCGTGCCACCAAGCTGCCAAACGTCCCGCCGCACAAACATCTAATCCTTGAGCAATTAAACCACCACATAATCCCGCCAAAACATCCCCCATCCCGCCAGTCGCCATGCCCGGATTGCCAGTAGAATTAATAGAAATCTCCTGATCACGTTGTCCCACCAACGTACCTGCACCTTTCAATAAAACAGCGCATGGATAACGTCGCAAAAAATCTTTCAACGCATCGCTTCGCGCAAACGTCCGTCCGCCCAACAACCGCTTCATCTCCCCTGGATGCGGTGTCAACAAAACCTTTTCATGCAACAAGCCCAATAAAGTTTGACTATTAGCCAACACCGTTAAAGCGTCCGCATCCAAAACCACACGCCGCGATCGATCCGTCAACAAACGCAGCAAAAAATCTTCCACCTCCTGAGTGACTCCCAATCCAGGTCCTGCCACGATGACCGCATGCTCCGAAAATTCCAATAAACTTTCTTCCACCTTTTCAAAAGGCCTTACCAAAGCTTCCGCTACAGAAGAGGCTACCACTTCATAAATTGTCTTGGGCACATGCACCGTCACCAATCCCGTGCCCGAAGCAAGCGCGCCTTCAGTTGCCAAAATTGCCGCCCCAGCCGTTCCCATTTTGCCCGCTACCAAATGAACATGACCGCAACTCCCCTTATGCGAAGACCATTTACGATAAGGAATCCTTTGACAAGCTTCGGCGCGATCAAAAAAATAAATATCCGCTTTTAACGCATCGCACGCGTCGTGAGGAATCGGCAACGGCACCACCTCAACCCGACCCACAAAATCCTGAGTTTCCTCATGAAAAAGCCCCAATTTAGGAAAACCGCAACACAACGTAATATCAGCCTTAACTGCGTTTTCCTGAATCTCACCCGTATCAGCCGAAACACCCGTTGGTACATCAATCGCCACCACCGAATTCCTACCCGCTTGCAAAAAAGATTTCGTCACAAACCTAATTTCATCCTTAAGCTTGCCTTGAGCTCCAATCCCCAACAAAGCATCCACCATGACGATACGACGTGAAAGCGGCACCTCACATTTCTCAATCGGTTCCACATCCGGCTCGTTTAAAGAATAAGGCGAAAAACAACGCACTTTTTTCTTTTTTTCCGCTAAATAACGCGATGCCCACAATCCATCTGCCCCATTATTACCCTTACCACAAAAAAACCAAAAGGCTTCTGCCTGCTCAAAATGAACCAGTAAATAATCCGCTATCCCCTTAGCCGCCGCCAAAATCAACCCTTCCTCGTGAATTCCGGCCTTTAATGCCGCTTTCTCTAAGGAACGCATCTGAGCTACCGATATAATTTTCATATTTTCATGAGCAACTTAATCTGCTAAGCAAAAAGAGTCATTGACAGATAGGACAGTTTCTTGGAAAAGTAAGAAGTTTAAAGGATAAAGACAAGCGAAAGAGTTTCAAATGAATAACAAAATTATTTTATATGTAGCCCTTGCAGCATCACTTTTGGCTGCTGTAGTTTCTTTCAAAACCTCTTTGGAAAAGAAAAAGCTAACCCAAGATCTCGCTACTACTACTGAAACACTCAATCAAACCCAAAACAAACTCGCTGACACCACGAAACGCTTGCAAGAAACCACTCAAGCCAAAGAAACACTTGATGCCAAAGTAGCGTCCCTAAATTCTGAAGTGGAAAATGTTAAGGCATCTCTAGCAGCAGCCGAAGCAAAAACTACCGAACTCCAAACCGCGCTCACTAACTCAGAAACCCAAATTAAAGAATCCGAAGCCAAGCTGGCTCAAATTCAAGAAATGTTTGGCGACAAATCTCCCGACGAAATCGTGGCTGACGCAGAACAAGCCAAGAGCGAAGCAGAAGATCTACGCAATCAACTTCGTATTGCTGAAGATAAGCTGGCTGCAGTGCAAGGTCAGGTTACTAAATATCAAGCCGAAGAAGAACTTCGTCGCAAAGGTGTTAGCCCTCCAGGAGTGACGGGTAAAATCGTAGCTTACAATTCTCAATGGAACTTTGTTGTTTTGGACATCGGAAAAAATCAAGGAGTCGTCGAAAATTCTGAACTCACCATCGTTCGCAATGATCAAGCCATTGGCAAAATTCGTATCGCTTCCGTCGATCAAACTACATCGGTAGCAGATGTCGTTCGCTTTGAAGAAGGAGCTCGGCCAACATTGGGTGATCTGGTGATCAGTAATTAATTCCATGCGCTTACTTTTTTTCGCCTTATTCTTAAGCGCCCTTTTTTTCCAAGGCTGTGCATCCAACGAGCCAGCTGATCGCGAAGAAGTTTCCACCTTACCCTGGAATCGCCCTCAACGCTGGGAAGGACAAGGCGCCTTAGGCGGAATGATGTCTTCTCAAGAAAACTAACTTTTTTGTTTCGCTAACCCTTAAACTGCAAATTCTCTAGCATTCTAGCGATAACCACCTGACTATCAAAATAACGTTCGGCCAGTTGACGTGCTGCTTTTTGTTCCTCAACAAAATTCTGGTGAACCCTTTCACAACTCCTTTGCGCTTCCGCAAAAGTGCTAAAGGTATGCAATCCCTTACCCACCGGCAAAACCTGGCTAATGCCGGTGTCTTGCAAAACTACCGGACGTCCACTTGCTAAATAACAAACGCTCCTATCACTGAACCAACCCGTTTGAGAAAGCACATATCCCCCCTTCGCCGCACTAAATTCTGCAGAAGAAGAACGAATATAATTCTGGTGATAGATGCTTTTCTCGCTGATTTCTTTCGCGTTTTTTAACTGCCAACCCGCTTCACAAAAGGGCAACAATTCCTCGGCATATGCCTCAATATCCGTCGCAATTTCAAACGATGTTTCTACTTTCCGAGGTAAATCGACCCAGCGAATAAATTCATCGTTTTTCCCTTTATACCATGCCCCTTGCCATTCGCACCAGGGATAACCTTGCCAATGCGCAATAGTAGAAAATTTCGCAAATGCCGATTGCGACTCATAAGGCCAATATCGCAACACCACCGGCGGAAAAGTCGGATGCCATGAAATGCCACATGTCGGAGCTCGAACTCCTTCCTGCCCCAAACGGGTTCCGACACTAAAAAAAATATCGTGTCCTTCAAAATTCATATTACTGCCGTAAACTTCAGACCAGATCTGCGTAAAAGCCGGATCCAAATCCAAATAAATCCGTTTGGCTTGAGGCATAGCTAAAGTTCGATTTTTGAAATGGCCCGAAATATTAAGAAAAAGATTGGCTTCTCGCGCAAACTTTTTTGCGAGTTCACATCGATTTTCCTGCCCAACCCGCAATAAGGTCGCTCGATCCGCCAAGCCAAATTCGTTGCAAATTGTTTCCCAATAATGACGATTAACACTCGTTTCATAAGGAGTCGGCTTCCAATTTTCATCAATACAACGATCAGGATCAATCTCTTCCACCATCCACACTTCCCAACCGGCCTCGCGAAATCCTAAAACCCAATTTAAAAAAGCCCACGTGTTGCCAGCGGCAGAAACGGGATGAGACGCGATACCAACGCCAATAACAATTTTTTTCGCCATGACGGCTAATCAATATTAAGTTTAATTTAGCGACTTCGCCATCTTTTGAGTATTGGTGGGATTTAATGTCATATTAGTCGCTAAAAATGTGGCAACAAGCGGCCGATGATCCGAAGCGCTAGCCCACGCTAAATTAGCGGGATCACCAGATTTTTCGCGATAAACATAAGATTTTTCCGGAACAAATTCCGTCATTAATCCCTCACTCGCAAACATGTAATCAATAACATGATAAGCTTTTTCATCAGAATAAAAATGTGTCCACTGATCGCCCAAATAATCTTTAAGAGGTAATTGATGCGTTAAAACCGAGTCATAACTATTGCCTAAAACCGTTCTACTGGAAGCGCTCGTTGGGATATCATTGAAATCTCCCATCACAAGCAAATTCACCTCAGGATTTTCCTTGTAACGATCCATCATATGGCTTCGCAAAATTAAAGCTTCATTACGCCGAATCACATCTTCTCCAAATTCATGAGTGCGAGGATCATTAAACTCATGCACTGGCCGTTTTGATTTAAGATGCGCTACCATAATCTCTAATTGATAAGAAGGATTCACTTTTATCACCGCATCAATAAAACCTCTCTCCACACGACGCGTGATTTTCCCAACACGCCACTTTCCTTCAATCTGTTGCCTCACATTAAGAGAAAAAGCGTCATCATTAAGCGCCTTGGTCGAAGCAATGGGTAACCGACTCAACAAAAGATTTTGTATTCTTTCATCATCTCCAACCACCGTAGCCATGTAAGGATAATCCAATCCTGCTTCTTTCAACGTTTTTCGAACCGATTTAATATTTTCATCTTTCGGATCGCGCAAAATTTCCATTAACCCCAAAACATCTGGATTGATCTTTTTCAAAATCCCAGCCACAGCCTCTTGTTCGTCCATCGGCTTCATGGCCATCACTTTTTTCTTTTTAATGACTCGACCCGTTTTCCCCCAATTTTCCACATTATAACTCGCCACGGTAACATAAGCAGGCGTCGAGGAAACGCGCGAAGATTTTTTTTCTGACTTACCGCTAACACTCTGGTAACCTAAAACCAAACCCAAGCCTAAAACCGGTAATGTCGCGATTTTTAGAATACGACTCATGGCCATAATCTAGTTCGTGTCAGCGCGAGAAGCAACTGATTTTGTGC